>JBDTIW010000190.1:0-5936 GCA_039936215.1 Caulobacteraceae bacterium
CCGTCGGCGGGGTGACCAAGGTCACCGACACCTTCACTTCGCTCGCCGCCGCCAACGCCTTCTTCAGCAACAATGCGGTGGACGCCGGGACTTTCAGCAGCACGGCGGGCCTCCTGGTCACGGTCAAGCTCGACCTCACCACCAGCACGGCCGGCTTTGGCTTTGGCCAGCAGTTCATCCTGGGCGCCACCGACGGCAGTCCGCCGCCGATCGTCGCCGCGCCCAACAGCGTGCTGATACAGCAGGGCCAGATCAAGGCCATCACCGGTGTCAGCGTTTCGGAGGCGGTCGCGCTTAGCGCCGGCCAGACGGTGACGGTGAACCTCAAGGACACCAACGGTATTCTGTCTCAGACCGCCGGCATGGGAACGGTGACCGGTTCGGGCACCACCAACCTGACGATCATCGGGACCGTTGCCCAGGTGAACGCCGATCTGGCGACCCTCAAGGTAAAGGACAGCATCCTTCCCACCGACACCATCAAGATCACCTCGTCCGACAGCCGCAGCGGCGATTCGGTGACGACCATCAAGGTCAACGTCAACGCCCCGCCGACGATCACGGTGGGCGGCGCGCAAATCCTCTCGCAAGGGGTCACGGCGGCCATTCCCGGCGTCAGCATCGCCGACCCGGAAGCCGTGTTCGCCAATGAAACCCTGACGGTGACGCTCGCCGACACGGTCGGCCTGCTCAGCGCCACGGGAACGGGGATCACTGGCTCGGGCACCACCAGCCTCACCCTCACCGGCTCCCTGGCCCAGGTGAACGCCGATCTGACGACCCTGGCGGACACGGAGGGCTCGCCGGGAAGCGACACGATCACGGTGAACGCCAACGACGGCCGGGGGGGCATGGCGACGCAGGAGACCATCGGTCTCACCATCAGCGGGACGCCGGCCGTGACCGCGCCGGCGAACGTCACCCTCCCTCAGGGCAAGGCGACCGCCATCGGCGGGGTCAGCCTCTCGGAGAGTAACACCACCGCCGGCGAGACCTTCACCACCACCTTGACCGACACCGCCGGCCTGCTTTCGGCGACGGGAGCGGGCGTCTCGGGGTCGGGCACCACCAGCCTGACCATCACCGGCTCGCTGTCGCAGGTGAACGCCGACCTGGCGACCCTTACGGCGAGCGAAGGCGCGCCGGGCATGGACGTCATCACCCTGGGCGCCACCGACAGCAACGGCGGAACCGCCGCGCCCGCCACGGTCTCGGTCACCACCGACGGCCCGGTGATCGCCGCGCCGATCAAAAAGACCATCGGTCTGGGCCAGACGACGGCGTTCAAGGGGATCAAGCTCTCGGAGATCGGCGGCCCGACCAATCTGACCGTCACCCTCCAGGATTCCAAGGGCCTTCTCTCGGCCACCGGAGCGGGGGTTTCCGGCTCGGGCACGACTACCCTCACCGTCACCGGCACCCTCTTCCAGGTGAACAACGCCCTGGCCACCTTGACCGACACCAGTTCCAAGGCGGGCAAGGACAATATCAAGGTAAACGCCATCGACAGCCTGGGCGACAACGCCACCGCCAAGACCATAGCGGTCACAACCAACGGCCTTCCGGTGATCACCGCCCCCGCCACCGCGACCGTCAAGCAGGGAGTGGCGACGGCGATCGGCGGGGTGAAACTCTCCGAATCCGGCTCGACCAAGGGCGAGACCTTCACCGTCACCTTGACCGACACTAACGGCCTGTTGTCGGCCGCCGGCAAGGGGATCACCGGCAACGGCACGACCACCTTGACCATCACCGGCTCCCTCCAGCTGGTGAACGGCGACCTCAGTCACCTGAAGGACAATGAACCGGGGCTGGGCGGCGACACCATCACCCTGAACGCCACCGACAGCCTGGGCAATGCCGCGGCGCCGGCCAGCATAGCGGTCACATCAAGCGCCGCCGCCTGGGTCATCCCCCCGCCCCACGTCTTCGTCGCCGCCATGGCCGGTTTCGGCGCCGACCTAGCCAGCCCGGCCCACGTCTGGGCCGAAACCTGGCGTCCGTCGCCCCCGATGCTGAGCGGGCCGAGGGTTCAACTGGCGTAGAGCCTGATCGCCTTGGACCGGAGAGATCCGGGGCGTGAATCAGGCTCTAAATGTTTGAATCTAGAGCAAGATCGCCACCGGTGGCGATTCCATCTAAAGTGATCTTGCTCTAGGACGAGGTTGCCTTCAGGGAGGGAGCGACCTCACCCCAACCCCTGCAGATAGTCCAACGCCGGCAGGCTGGGGAGGAAGAAGTATTCGCCGCCGGCGAACTGGACGAAGGTCTCCATCGGCACGCGCCGCCGCAGGGGCCGGGCGGGGAGGGTGAAGGGTCCCTCGGGCCCCAGCAGCGGGTCGGTCTCATCGAACAGGGTGGCGAAGGTCTGGTTCAAGAGCCAGTTCTGCTGGACGAACTCGAACTGGCGCGCCAGGTCGGTGTTCAGGCACATGAAGAGCAGCCCCCGCTCGACGCCGTCGTCGATCCGCCGGTCGGCGAGGTCGAGGCCGAACTTGCGGCCGCGCCGCAGGATGCGGTGGTTGTTGGAGAACTTGACCATGCCGGCCGCTCCGGCGGCGTCGCGGGCCAGACCGTCCCTGGGGTTGGCGCGGCGGACGTGGGAGCCAAGCGGGCAGGAAAAGCCGTGCGGGTCGCCGGCCAGATAGCCGAAGGCGTTGGCCGGCTGGCCGGCGTGGATCGGCGGCGGGGCCGCCGGGTCCAGCGACGCCCCGTCGAGGGTGCGGCCGATGGTCTTGGCGGCCAGTTCATCGGCGCCCAGGGCGGGATCGTTCACGGCGACCGCCGCGCCGTCCATGGAGGCCCAGAAACGGGCCACGTCCTGGCGAAGCTCGCGGACGACCAGATAGCTGCCGTTCAACCCCAGGTCGACAAATCCCGCCGCTGGGTCGCTCGCCGCCGCCTGGGGACCGGGGGCGGGTTCGCCGTGGGCGTCGATATGGCCCATGAGGATGTCGCCCGGCGCTATCGCGTGCCACTCATCCTTGGGGGCCGGGCCGCCGCTGGTGAGCTGGATCTCCGGCCCGAAGGGCAGGGGCTGGGATATGCCGTCGGCGAATCCGAAGTGCTCGCGCGCGATGCCGTTCCCGTCCAGATGAAGGGAGAGGCGTACGCGGCGGGCGATGGCCACGCCCGTGGCGGCCAGGACGGACTCCGCCTTGCCGCACTCCACCTGCAGAGCCGCGTCGTCGCGCGCGTAGAGCAGCAGGACGGCGTGGACGGCGATCGGGGCCGGGGCGCCGGCGACCGCTTCCGTGCCGCCGCTCCAGATCGGGCCGCCGTCGATCGTCGTGGGGCCGTCGTCGCCCAGACGCCGGCGGCGATCGGCCTCACCCATGCCTTCGCGGAACGGATCGGAAAAGCCGGCCAGGGCGGCGCCCTCCAGCCCCATGGCCGCCAGGCCGGTCCAGGTGAAGGCGATGGCCGCGCAGGGCTCGGCTTTGCCGGCGGCGCTGGTGATGGCGATGTCGCGGCGAAGCGCGGCCAGCCAGGCCCCGCCCGATCCGCCGGGAAGGTGCAGAAACATCGCCTCGCCGGCCGGCAGATGGGCGAAGGGGCTGACCACCAGCCCTTGGGTCAAGGCCGCGCAATCGGACGCCAAGCCCCATCCCGGCGTGGTCGAGACGGTCCTGGCTACAGGTCCAGCACCCATGCGTCGGCCTCCGCTTGGCTGAGGGTGGGTCGGCGCAGGCCCTCGGCGAGGCGCGCCTGGCGTTCGATCTGATTGACCGTGAAGGCCTTGTAGGCGGAGAACCAGAACTGGCTTTCGATCATCGAATGGCGCGCCCAGGCCTTGAACCGGCGTCCGCGCGCCGCCCCGTCGAAAATCAGGAAGCGGGTGGGCGGAAAGCCCACCGCGTTGGTCCACGCCAGGGTCAGGCCGACATTGGCCTTTTCGATGAAGTCGTCGAGATAGCTCTCCCAGCTGCCGTCGTAGTTGCTGTGGAACATCAGCCGCCCGCCATTGCCGACCAGGGCCCAATGGGCGAAGTGGATGGTCCGCATGGTGGCCAGATAGCCATCGCGCGCCGTCACCCTCAGATAGAACCCAAGTCCCCACAGACCGGCGCGGATCAGCACGGCGCGCAGCGGGCCGGGCTTCACATGGACCAGGCTGATCATGTGGTTCTGGACGGTCCGGTCCTCGGCCCTGGCCATGGCCGTCTGTCCCGCCAGGTCGATCGGCGGCGCGTCCTGCGACGGATCGGCCCTTTCCAGCCGCCGCAGCCAGATCAGTATCCCCGCCACGCTGGCCGCCGCGCAGGCCGCCAGAAACCAGGGAGACTCGCCGTCAACGACAGCGAACACCAGGAGGCCGGGAAGGATCAGGACCGCCAAGGCGACCAGCACAAAGGCGAGGAGCCGCGCCCAGTCGGCAAGGTTCTCCGCGGCGCCGATGCGCGGGCGCGCCGGATCGCCAAGCCAGGCGAAGTTCGCCATCAGGGCGCCGCGCAGGGCGGCATGGATGGCCGGCGTGGTTTGGCCGCGCCGCGCCGGATCGTCGGCCAGCACCCGGGCGGCGGCGAACAGGGCGCCTTCCCGCTCGATGCAGTCCCGCCCCAGGCCCCGGTTTCCCTGGTGGAAAACCGCCGGCCTTACCGTGCATGCCGTCATGAGCGGGGCCAGGGGAGCGACCGATCCGGCCGCCGTCACCGCCGCGAACAGGGCCTGCGCCCCCGGCGGCGGCTTGGCGCAGCGCAGCATGTCGCGCAGCGTCGGCCCGATGGCGCTTTCCAGCTGGGCCCAGAACGGGGCGGTCGGTCCATCGAAATTGGCTTCCAGGACGAACACCGGATCGTACTGATCGTCGCTGAAAACGGTCAGGGACATGAAGTGCAGAACCGGAACGGCGGCGGCGATATGGCGGTATTTGGGGGTCAGGGCCTCCTCGGTCGCCTTGAGCGCGCCGATCAGCTCGACCAGCCGGGCGGCGCTCGCCGGCGCCGCCTCGATCACCACGCTCAAGACCGTCTGCGCCACCGATCGCCTCCCCGACCGAAAGGTGCGCCCGCGCGGGGCGGCGGGTCAACAGGGATCGTGTTTGCGGAGTCGCCGGACGCCCCCTTCGTCGCGCGGCAAGAAAGAGCCGCGCGCCACCTCCCCCGCTTCGCGGTGGAGGATTGAAGGAAGGATGAGCGTTTTCACTTATTCAATCCTCCCCTGCGGATGGTTTCGCGGGGGAGGTGGCGCGGCGCTCTTGCTTGCGCCGTGACGGAGGGGGCGTCCGGCGGCGGCAACCTGCGAATCAGGAAGGCGTAAGCCTTCCCTTCAAACCACCCCACTCACCGGCGCCGCCTCCGCGCTGCCGGGGAACACCAGCGTATCGAGCTTGACGCGGTCGACGCCCAGGTGATCGCGCAGCACGCCCTTGAACAGGCCGCGCATATCCAGGGTGGGGGCGGTGTCGCGGTTCTCGAACAGCGCCTTTTGCGCCAGGGTCGGCCAGTCGCCGACGATGCCGCCCTTCTTCAGGGCGCCGCCGAGCAGGAGGGCGGTGGAGGCGGTGCCGTGGTCGGTGCCGCCGGTGCCGTTGACGCGGGCGGTGCGGCCAAACTCGGTGGCCATCACCACCACCGTGTCGCGCCAAGCGGGGCCGAGGCCGGCGGAAAGGCCGTCCAGAAAGGCGTCCACATAGGCCAGCCGAGTCGCCAGGACGCCCTGGGCGGCGCCCTGACCCGCGTGGGTGTCGAAACCGTCCATCTCAACCGCCGCCACCAAGGCCCCGCCCGGCTGAACCATGAAACCGGCCAGGGTCGCGCCGAGCTTGCGGGCCTGCGCCGCCCCAGGGCGCGGGGGGCCGTTGGCGGCAGGACCATCAGGCTGCGTCATCGCCGCGTCCTGATTGGCAACCCTGGCCATGGCCTCGGTGGCCAGGCCGCTGGCCAGGGCCGGTCCCAGCAGGGGGTCGTGGGCGTAGAGATCCTGTAATATGCCGG
>JBDTIW010000191.1:0-8955 GCA_039936215.1 Caulobacteraceae bacterium
GCTGGACGCCCTGGCGGCGGCGGGTGCGCGCCTGGCCGTCTGCACCAACAAGCGCACCGATCTGTCGGCAGCCCTGCTCAAGGCGCTCGGTCTGGCGGACCGCTTCGACGCCATCGTCGGGGCCGACGCCGCGCCCGCCGCCAAGCCCGATCCGCGCCATCTGATCGCCGCCATCGAACGGGCCGGAGGGCGGCGGGACTTCGCCCTCATGGTCGGCGACTCGGCCTCCGACGCCGGGGCGGCCCGCGCCGCCGGCGTTCCCCTGGTGCTGGTCAGCTTCGGCTATACGGAAATCCCGGCTCGCGAACTTGGCCCCGACATCCTCATCGACCGCTTCGATCAATTGCCGGCAGCCTGCGCACGGCTCCTGCGCTCTTGTCCGGCCACCGCCGAGCCGGTATTAGCCGCTCCCCCGACGGACGCGTAGCTCAGCGGGAGAGCACCTCGTTCACACCGAGGGGGTCGCTGGTTCGATCCCAGCCGCGTCCACCATTTTTGGCCTCGGAGCGGTTGCTCAGGGAGGCAAAATGCGTCCCGGATGCCTAGACCACTGCAATCGCAATTAAATCGCGACGCCGCGATAAATCGCCTGACACCCCGTCGCCATCCGTGTTCTAGTCTTTCCACGGGGAAACGCCCGCTCGACTTTGATTCGAGCGGTTCGCGTCTTTTTATTGGGAGGGGACGGTGCAACAAACTTCACCATTGCGTCTATCGCTGTGCGCGAGCCTGACCGCGCTCGCCTTGGCTTGGGGAGGCGCGGCGATCGCCGCCGCCGTTCCCGACTATATGAAGCCCATCGCGGGCGAGACGGCCTCCACGCCGGCGCAGACAGCCAATGGAGACGTTCTGGCCCTGAACGCCGCCATGTTCGACCTCTATGGCAATTCTGGACAGGTCTTCCAGAAGAACATCCTGGCCCAGCACCCGGTCATCCTGGGCCTGTTCTCCGGAGCGGGAGGGCGATTCATCCTCTATCGGCCGGGGCTGCCGCCGCTGGAGGCGCCGTCGGTTCCCTTGAGTTACCAACTGCTCAAATCGGTGGGTCACAGCACCATGGCCCTGGCCGAGGTGGTGGCGCCCTATGTGGACAATCCCGCCAACCAGTCCTGGCGCGGGCCCATGGCGTCCTATCGCAGCCGCATGCAGTCGGCCCTGGCGACCCTGGACGCCACCGACCTGCCGGTCGACTGGCGGGCGAACAACCGAACGATCCTGAAAAACAACATCGCCTTCATGGATGCGTGCGCGGCCAGGGGGGAGTTCACCCAGACCGATCTGGACGCCTTCGGCAAGCGCCAGGCGCCGTTCCTGGCCAAGGACGTCTCCTGGGCGGCGCATGTGCAGGTCGCCCACTGGATGGGGGTGATCGGCGGCTGGAAGACGATGCTGGGGACCGATTGGGACAAGACCTACGCGGCCAGCAACACCATCTATGTCGCTCGCCAGAACAATGTGCTGTTCAGTGTATTGGCGCAGTTCTTCCCGCCCGACGCGATCAACGACCGGTTGCTGCTCATCGAGACCGTCTCGTTCACCACCACTCCGCAGGACATGCTGGAGGGATTGACCCGGATCATCTCCGACCGCTCGGTGGGCTCGATCTTTTTCGGCAACTATCACCTGATGGACTATGAGCTGATGGGCGGCGACGCGCGCGCGGCCATCGTCGAAGAGAGCGCCAAGCAGGGAAGGAAGGCTTTCCTGCCGCCGGCGGTGCCGTTCGGCTCCCATCAGTGGCCGACGCTGGTTACCCCGGGATCTGGACCCACGTCGATCGCCGATCTGCAATGAACCTCAACACCGTGACCGAGGTTCGGCGGCCCGCCACCGCCGAGGAAGTAGTCGACTGGCGCGACGGCTTCGCCTGGGTCGGCGGCGGCACCTGGTTGTTCTCCGAGCCCCAGGCGGATCTCGACACCCTGATCGATCTGGAGGGTCTGGGGTGGCCGCCGCTGGTGGCTTCGGACGGGGGTCTGGAGATCGCGGCGACCTGCAGGATCGTCCAACTCCACGAGTTCAGCGGCCCTCCCGAATGGACGACGGTCCCCCTGTTTCGCGCCTGCTGCGACGCTCTTCTGGCCTCGCACAAGGTGTGGAACATGGCCACCGTGGGCGGCAACATCTGCATGTCCCTGCCGGCCGGGGCGATGATCGCCTTGACTTCGTCACTGGAGGGCGTGGCGACCCTGTGGCCGCGCGCCGGCCCGCCGCGACGGGTGGCCGTCGCCGACTTCGTCACCGGCAATCATGCCAATGTCCTTGGACCCGGTGAGCTTCTGCGCAGCATCCACCTGCCGGCGAGCGCCCTCGCCAAGCGGTTCGCCGTGCGTCAGATGTCGCTGACCCACCTGGGCCGCTCGGCCGCCCTGATCGTCGGCACGATGGCCGCCGTCGACGATGATTTTCGCCTCACCATCACGGCGTCGACGCCCCGTCCGGTACAACTTCGGTTTGAGGCCCTGCCCTCCGCCGAGGAACTCCGCGGCGTGATCGACGCCAACATCCCGCCGGACGCCTATTTCGCCGACGTGCATGGCAGCGCGCCCTACAAGCGCCACCTCACCTACTATTTCGCCGAACAGATACGCCGTGAACTGGCGCGGGGGGAAGCATGAACCTGACCCTGAACGGGGCGAGCGTTTCGGGGGAGCCGGCGGCGGGCCAGTGCCTGCGCACCTTTCTGCGCGACCTCGGCTGTCTTGGCGTCAAGAAGGGCTGCGACCAGGGCGACTGCGGAGCCTGCACCGTGTGGTTCGACGGCAAGCCGGTCAATTCCTGCCTGGTCCCCGCCTTCCGCGCCGCCGGCCACGCCATCACGACCATCGAAGGCCTCGCGGAGGAAGGCCGGCTGCATCCGGTGCAGCAGGCGTTTCACGACGCCCAGGCCTTCCAATGCGGCTTTTGCGCCGCCGGCATGATCATGACGGTGGCCTCGCTCACCGACGAACAGCGCCGGGATCTGCCGCACGCGCTGAAGGGAAACCTCTGCCGCTGCACTGGCTATCGTTCCATCGTCGACGCCATCGGCGGCGTCGCCAACGTCGAGGCCGACACCGCGGGCGCCGCCATGGGGGCCAGCCTCGCCAATCCGTTCAGCGAAGGGATTGTCACCGGCAAGGCGCGCTACACCATGGATACGGCCATCGAGGGCACGCTGCACCTGAAGGTGGCGCGCTCGCCCCACGCCCATGCCCGCATCCTGCGCATCGACAAGGCCAAGGCCCTGGCCGTTCCGGGCGTGGTGGAGGTGTTCACCTGGGAGGACGTTCCCCGCCGCCTCTTTAGCACGGCGCTGCACGAGGACCATCTGGCCGACCCGGACGACACTTACATCCTGGACAACGTGGCCCGGTTCGTCGGCCAGCGCGTCGCTGCCGTGGTCGCCGAGACTGAGGCCGCCGCCGAGGCCGGCTGCCGCGCCCTTATGATCGACTATGAGATCCTTCCGGCCGTCTTCGATCCCGAGGCGGCCATGTTGGAGGGCGCGCCGATCCTCCACGACAACGGCGGGACGGCCAAGGGCAATATCTACGTCGATATCGGCGGCGAGGTCGGAAGCGTCGCCGACGGCTTCGCCCGGGCCGACACCGTCTTCGAGAACACCTATTCCACCTCCCGTGTGCAGCACGCACACCTCGAAACCCATGGCACGGTCTGCTGGAAGGGCGAGGACGGCCGCTACCATCTGCGCACCAGTTCGCAGGGCCCCTTCGTCACCAGAGCGAAACTCTGCTATCTGTTCGGCCTGCGCGAGCGCGACCTGCATGTCTTCACCGAGCGCGTGGGCGGCGGCTTCGGCGGCAAGCAGGAAATGATCAGCGAGGATCTCTGCCTTCTCGCCACCCTCAAGACCGGCCGGCCGACGACCTGGGAATGGTCCCGCGAGGACCAGTTCATCGGCGCCAGCACCCGCCATCAGATGACCACCCGGGTGAAGCTCGGGGCCAAGCGCGACGGGACACTCACCGCCATCGAGGTGCGGGTTGTCTCCAACACCGGCGCCTACGGCAACCACGCCGGCGAAACCCTGGGGGCGGCGCTGGGCAGCCCGATGTGCGCCTACCGGTGCGCCAACAAAAAGGCCGAAGGCTTCGCCGTCTACACCAACATGATCCCCGGCGGCGGCTTCCGCGGCTACGGGGCCTCGCAGTCCACCTTCGCCATCGAATGCGCCATGGACGAACTGGCGGGCGTGCTGGGCATCGATCCCTTCGAACTGCGGCGCAAGAACATAATCGGTCCCGACGACTGGATCGAATCGGTCTGGCGCGATCCCTCGGACGTGGGCTTCGGAAGCTACGGTCTCGACCAGTGCCTGAACATGGTCGAGCAAGGCTTGGCCGACGGCGCGCGGGCTCCCAAACCCGAGGGCGACGAGTGGGTTGAGGGCAAGGGCCTGGCCCTGGCGATGCTCGACAGCGGGCCGCCCACCGAACATCGCTCCGGCGCGGTCATGTCGCTGCGGTCCGATGGCGGCTACCACTTGGCGGTTGGGTCGACCGAGATGGGCAATGGTTCGGTCACCTCGCATCGTCAGATCGCCGCCGCGATCCTCGGCGCGCGGGCCTGCGATATCGCCATCATCAACGCCGACACCGACGAGACGCCGTACGATACGGGCACCTTCGCCAGCACCGGCACCGTGGTGGCCGGAAAGGCTGTCCACCTGACCGCCCTGGCCCTGCGAGACAACATTCTGGGCTACGCCTCGCGCAATTCCGGCCAGCCGGCGTCGGAATGGACGATCGAGGGCGGCAGCGTGGTCTGTGGCGAGACCCGGATCGCGCTGACCGAACTCCACGCCGCCGGGACACGGGAAGGCCATCGCTTCGAAGCCAAGCGCAAAGCCTATCTGTCGCCGCGCACGGTGGGCTTCAACGTCCAGGGATTTCGCGTCGCGGTCCATACGCACACGGCGGAAATCCGCATCCTGCAGAGCGTGCACGCCGCCGACATCGGGGCGCTGATCAATCCCATGCAGTGCCGCGGCCAGATCGACGGTTCGGTGGGCATGGGCATCGGCTGGGCCCTGATGGAGAATATGGTTTATGACGAGGGCGGACGGATGGTGAACCCCTCCCTGCGCAACTACCGCATTCCCGCCTTTCCCGACCTTCCGCGCAACCAGATCACCTTCGCCGACACCCACGATGCGATCGGGCCACTGGGAGCCAAAGCGCAGGGCGAGTGCGCGATCAACCCGGTGGCGCCGGCCATGGCCAATGCGGTGGCCAACGCCACCGGCGCCCGGTTTCGCCATCTGCCCCTGACCCCGGACAGGATCTTCAGCGCGTTGGAGCGACGGCCGTGAAAACACCGGCGGCGGCGGACGCGGCGGCGGTCACCATCGTCATCCAGACCAGGGTTCGCGATGGCTCGGCGGAGGAATTTGGTCTCTGGGAGGGCGAAATCGCCGCGGCGGCGGCGGCTTTTCCGGGCTTCATCGGGCGCAGCGCCATGCCGCCCAATCCGCCGTCACAAGCGGACTGGGTGATCCTGCAGCGTTTCAGGGACGCCGACGCCGCGACGGCGTGGCTTCATTCCGACCAGCGCCTGCGGCTCATCGAAGCCGCCCAGCCCATTCTGGCCGGGCCGGTGGACGTCCATCTGGTGCGGGACCTCGAATCGGGCGTCCTGCCGGCCCCCATCTCGGCGGTGATCTCGACACGCATAAAGCCGGGCCATGAAGGGGAATACCGCAAATGGGAGCAGCGGATCGCCGCGGCGCAGGCCAAGGCCGCCGGCTTCCAGGGCTACCGGTTCGAGCCGCCCATTCCTGGCGTGCAGGACGATTGGCTGACCATCCTCCGCTTCGACACCGAGGTCCACCTGCAAGCCTGGCTGGCGTCTCCGATACGGCTGAAACTACTGGACGAGGCGACCGCCTTCACCGAGGAATATCATACGCGCATCGTGCGGACCGGCTTCGAGCAATGGTTCGCCGGCGCCCCCGGGACTTCGCCGCCGGTCGCTTGGAAGCAGAACATGATCGTCCTGCTGCTGCTCTATCCGGTGGTCTTTCTGTTCGGTCTTTGGGTGCAGACCCCGTGGTTGATGAAGGCGGCGGCCCTGCCGTTCTGGCTCGCCTTGTTCATCGGCAATGTTATTAGCGTCCTGCTTCTCAACGTGCTCGTCCCCAGGGCGAGCCGGCTGCTCGGCTGGTGGCTGAACCCCGCGCGCGAGGGGAAGGCCGGGGTCACCCTGGCCGGCGCCCTGCTGCTGATCGCACTCTATGCGATAAGCATGCTCATTTTTTCGCGGCTATCCTGATCGCGCCGCGAGGCTTGACGTCCGCCCCGGCGGAGTGTCGCCGCCCCGTCCGCTACCCCGGTCCCGCCCGAAGTGGCTTTCCCTGCAAACCATTGTCAGTCTAGTCTTCCCCGAGCGCGCCCATTCCCGCGGGGCGACAGGGGACAAACAGATGAACATTGCGAACAGGATGCCGGCCGGCTGGGCCCTCGGGGCGTGCGTCGCCCTGGGACTTTCGATTTCGAGTCACGCCTCGGCCGCGCCGTCCAACGCGGCCTGCGAAAGGCGCGTGAACGACACCACGGCCAAGCTCCTGGAATGCATCCAGGAGCCGGCCCTGTTCGCCCACCTGGTCGCCTTTCAGGCGATTTCCGACCGCAATCCCGGACCCGATGGCCATGGAAACCGCGATACCGGGACCGCCGGATACAGACAGTCCGTGGACTATGTCGCCGACCGGATGCGGAGGGCCGGCTATAGGGTCACGATCCAGTCCTACAACTACACCGCCTTCAGCGTGCTGGGCACGCCGGCGCTGAGCGCGGGCGGCCATGACTACGCGGTCGGCGGGGAATGGTTCGTGGCGCGGCTCTCAGGGTCCGGCGCGGTGACGGCGCGGGTGACGCCGGTGGGCGGGATCGTCGCCGACCCCACCGCCGAGTCGCGCGGCGGCTGCTCGCTGGCGGACTTCGCCAACTTCGCGCCCGGAAACATCGCCTTGATCCAGCGGGGGGGGTGCACCCTGGACGCCAAGGTGGCCAACGCCCAGGCCGCCGGCGCGGCGGGGGTCATCCTCTTCAACGAGGCCAGCGCGCTCGATCAGGCCAGCATCCGGGGGAGGGCCCGCCAAGGCGAGGCTTATCAGGCTTATCTCCAGAGTGCGGCCCGCATCCCCGTTGTCGGAGTCACCTCCTACGCGATGGGGGCGGAACAATACCAACAGTACAGGGTCGGGCGTGCGCCGACCGCGCGCCTCGACGTCCAGACGCAATCGAAACCCAGCGAAGTGGACTACAATCTGATCGCCGACTCCCCGTTCGGCGATCCGAACCACGTGGTGGTGGTCGACGCCCACCTCGACGCCATCTACGGCGCCGGGATACTCGACAACGCTTCGGGCTCGGCGACTATTCTGGAGGTGGCCTTGAAGATGGCCAAGACCCCGACCCGCAACCAGCTTCGCTACATCTGGTTTGGCGGGGAAGAGGTCGGCTTGCTGGGCTCCCACTACTACACACGGAACCTGACCCCCGCTGAACTGAGCAAGATCGCCTTCGATATCGACTGCGACGTGACGGCGACGCCCAACTACGATATCCTGGTCGCCGATCCCCAATTCGCCGGCGATGTCAAACGCTTCCCGCCCAATGTCGTCCCACAATCTCGACGGGGCAACGACTATTTCATCGACTACTTCACCGCCGCCAAACTTCCCGTCCGCAATGCCTCCTTCGGCAACGACGGGACCGACTCCAATTCGTTCAGCCTCGTGGGGGTACCCAACAGCGGGATCTTGACCCAGCAGGATTGCTGTAAATCCGAGAAAGAGGTCGATATATGGGGCGGCTTTCGGGGCGACTACGAAGGCGTCATTCCCGGTTTCCAAGGCGCTTGTGTCGATCTACCGCACCGGTGGTGCGACAATCTGACCAACATCGCCCCCTATGTGATGGAGTTCGTCTCCAAGGGCTTTGCCTACGCGACGTTCAAGCTGGCCAACGATGCGTCTTTGGGCGGCGGCGGGACATAGAACCTTGGAATTTCAGCTCAGCCCAAGGCCGGTTTCGTGTCGGGCAACGCATCGATCACCGGCGTGAGCCATTCGGCGAACGCCTTCCAGACCGGATCGTCGTCGGGCATGAGGCCCAGGCGCACCACGACCAGCGCCTTGGAGGGAACGATGGCGATTACCTGCCCTTCGTGGCCCTGGGCCGAAAAGGTGTCCATGGGCCCGGCCCCGCCCAGCAGGGAAGCCGGACTATTGCCCGCCTTGGCCTCCAGCCAGAAACCGGCCCCATAGGCGGGCTGAATCGTCGGTGTGCGCGCGAACTCGACCCACCCGTTGGGGAGGATGCGGTGGCCTTTCCAGACGCCGTCCAGCCGATAGAGTTCGCCGAAACGGGCGAAGTCTCGCGCCGTGGCATAGAGGAAAGAGCCGCCGACGAAGGTTCCGGCGGCGTCGAACTCCGGGACGGCGCTCGCCATGCCGATCGGGTCGAACAGGCCGTGGCGCATCCACGCGGCCATCGTCGCGCGGCGGGCGGTCGGTGTCCTCGCATCCGGAAACAGGTTCATCTGAAGCTCGGCCGCCGCCAACTGGAAGGCGCCGGTGGAATAGTTCCAGTGCGTGCCGGGCGGGAAGGCCTGAGGCTTGGCGGCGGCGTAGGCCGCGCCGTCGAGGCGGCCCGGGCCATAGAGCATCTTGGTGGCGTCGGACCTGGCGGGGTCGTAGTCGGCCTCGTCCCATTTCAGCCCGTCGGTGAGGGTGAGCAGGGCGCGCAGGGTGAGCTTCGGGTTCGCGCCCGGTGCGGTCTTGAGCGGACGGTCGATATCCACCTTGCCTTGCGCCACCGCCACGCCGGCGAGCGCCTGGGTGACCGACTTGGTCATCGACCAGGCGATGTGCCGGGTGGCCGGCCCGTGACCCTGTCCATAGCGCTCGAAGACCAGGCGGCCATTCTGAACGATCAGGAAGGCGTCGCT
>JBDTIW010000192.1:0-5585 GCA_039936215.1 Caulobacteraceae bacterium
AGATGGGCCTGGACGATCTTGTCGGGACCGCGGGTCTGCACCGTGGGATCGACCGTGAACTTCTCGCCGCCATAGCGGTCGAAGTTGTGGGCGTAGCTGGCGATGGAAAGGCGGGTGAAGGCCTTGACGAGCGCCGCCTGGTCGGCCTCGGACATCGCCGCCCACTTCGGTCCTACCGCGAACTGGGTCATCACCGGCAGGTTGAAGCTCTCCTCGACCACCGGCGCCAGCTTGGCGTAGCGGCCCTTGGCGCCCAGGGTCGGGCCGGCCTTCATGGTGTCGATGAGGGCGCGGTCGAAGGCCTCGATCCGCGCCGCCGCCGGGTCGGCCTCGGCGGCGCGGGCCACGGGTGCGTGGATCATGGCAAGGCCGATGACGACGGCCGCGAGGGTCCACAGAGGGCGAAAGGGACGCACGGGCAATCTCTCTTGAAGCATGTGGAAGCCGGTTATTTGCCGCCCGAACATGGCCAACTTATGCCGCTCTCATAGGACGGAACGCCGCGACAGGCGATGGATCATGGCCGACGGTTCGCCGCGCGTCGAATGTTTTGTTTTTGAAGTGGGAGGGCACGGAGGAAAATGGAGAACACGGAAGGGAATACTTTGCGGCGTTCGAATTGATCGAGGCGCTCGCCGCGCCTCAGACTCCGCGCCCTTCCCTTGCTCCTCGTCCTGCCTCTGAAAATCATCCTCGCGGTGGATCATGCCTTATTCCAATCGAACCGCTCCCGCCCCGCCGCGATCCCCGGTTACGACCCGTAAAAGGTCCGTTCAAAGTCGTTACCGGCCAACGTCACATAGCCGATCATGAATCGCTCCTGCTTTTTTGAAGGAAACTTGAACGCCCCGACGCCCGGCGTATTGGCAAGGGGAAAAGCCGTTTCCGCGTTTCTTCAAGGAACCCTCCGCATGAGCCTCGCCCCCCAATCCGACGCCGCCAACGCCGCCCAGATCGACTATTGGAACGCCGCCACCGGCGAGACCTGGGCGGCGCTGAACGATCGCCTCGACCGGACTCTGGAGCCGCTGGGACGGGCGGCCATGGAGGCTCTGGCGCCGGGACCCGGCGAGCGCCTGATCGACATCGGCTGCGGTTGCGGGAAGACGACCTTCGATCTGGCCGGGCGAGTGGGGGACAAAGGTCATGTGATCGGCGTCGATGTCTCGGCGCCCATGCTGCGGATCGCCCGCGCCCGCGCCGGACCGGCGGGCGCGCTCGCGGCCACCTTTCTGCAAGCCGACGCCCAGACTCATGCGTTCGATCGCGGCGCGGCGGACGGCGCCTTTTCACGTTTTGGCGTGATGTTCTTCGCCGATCCGGCGGCCGCCTTCGCCAATATCCGCGCCGCCCTGGCGCCGGGTGGACGCCTCGCCTTCGTCTGCTGGCGCCCAATGAGCGAAAACCCGATGATGGCGCTTCCCCTCGCCGCCGCCCTGCCCCACCTGCCGGAGCCGCCGCCGCCGCCCGATCCGCTCGCGCCGGGACCCTTCGCCTTCGCCGATCCGCGGCGCGTGCGCGCCATCCTTTCCCGCGCCGGCTTCACGCACATCGATATCGCGCCGCGCGATCAGCCGATCACCACCGGCGATCTCGACCAGGCCGTCGATATGGCCCAAAAGATTGGCCCGCTGGGTTTCATCCTGCGCGAGAACCCCGACCTTCGAGGCGCCGTCATCGACGCCATCCGCGCCGCCCTGGCCGCATTTTCGACCCCCTCCGGGGTCTTTTTGAACACCGCGACCTGGATCGTCACCGCGCGCAACGCGGGAGTCGCCCCATGATCGAGACTCGGATCGACATCCCCACCCGCGACGGGGCCATGACGACCTTCGTCTGTCATCCGGAACGCGGCGGCCCGCACCCCGGCGATCGTCTTCTATATGGACGCGCCGGGTATCCGCGAGGAACTGCGCGACATGGCCCGGCGGCTGGCCAGCGTGGGCTACTTCGTCGTGCTGCCCAATCTCTACTATCGCGCCGGCGTGATGGAGCTCGGCCCACTTTCTGGACCGGATGTCGATAAGCTCCGTAACCGGATGATGGAGCTGATGGACTCCCTGACCATCGCGATGGCGATGGACGACACCGACGCCCTGCTCGCCTTCATCGACACTGAAGGCGCGGCGCGCGGCCCGATCGGCTGCGTCGGCTATTGCATGAGCGGCCAGTTCGCCATCGACGCCGCCGCCAGACATCCAGGCCGCATCGCCGCCGCCGCGTCCGTCTATGGCGTACGTCTGGTCACCGACCGCCCCGACAGCCCGCACCTCGCCGCCGCGCGCGCCGAGGCCGAACTCTATTTCGCGTGCGCCGAAAAGGATCATTGGGCGCCGCTGGAGATGGTGGCCGCCCTCACCCGCGCCCTGGCCGACTCCGGCGCCAACGGGGAAGTCGAGGTCTATCCCGGCGTCGAACACGGCTTCGCCTTCCCGGGGCGCGCCGCCTACGACAAGCCGGCGGCCGAACGACACTGGGAGCGCCTGTTCGCGCTTTTTCAGCGGCGACTCGGGTAGAGGAGAACGCCATGACCGACCCCCAGATCATCCTGCACCACTACGACGCCTCGCCGTTCTCGGAGAAGGCGCGGCTGATGCTGGGCCTCAAGGGTCTGGCGTGGCGATCGGTGCTCACCCCCAACATGGCCCCCAAGCCCGACCTCACGGCGCTCACCGGCGGCTATCGGCGCGCGCCGGTGATGCAGATCGGAGCCGATATCTTCTGCGACAGCCAGGCCATCCTGGCCGAGATCGAGCGGCGCGCGCCCGCGTCAATGGTCGAGCCGGGTCTGGCCTGGGCGGTCAATCTGTGGGCCGACCGCCTGTTTTTCATGGTGACGGTGCCGATCGTCTTCGGCGAGATCGGCGACCATGTGCCGGCCGCCTTCATCGAGGACCGCCAGAAGCTGTCGGCCCGGCTGTTCGACGTCGCCGCCATGAAGGCCGCCGCCGGGCCCATGCGCGCCCAATGGCGCGGCCAGGCGGCGTGGATCGAGGCGGCGCTGGAACGGGGAGGTCGAGGCTTCCTGGCCGGCGACGCGCCGGGCCTGGCCGACATTTCCGCCTATATGAACGTCTGGTTCCTGGCCGGCATGACGCCGCATATCACCGAAGTTCTGCTGGCTGACATGGACCGCGTCCAGGCTTGGCGCGGTCGGATGGCCGCCATCGGTCACGGCGCCCGCGAGGAGATGACCGGCGGCGAGGCCCTGGAGATCGCCCGTGCCGCCGAGCCGGCGGCCGCGCCCGCCCACGACGACGCCGATCCCTCGGGACTGTCGCCGGGAGAGCCGGTGGTGGTCATGGCCGACGACTATGGCCGCGACCCGATTTCGGGCGCGCTGGTCGCCGCGACGGCGGAGCGCGTCGTCATCGCGCGGGACACGGGGGCGCTGGGCAGGCTGCATGTCCACTTTCCGCGCGTTGGATACCTTCTGCAGGCGGCGGCCGGCCAGGGGTGAACGCGCCCGAGGAGTCGGTCGCCGAGCTGCTGCGGCGGGGGCTTGGCGACCATCAGGGGGGCCGGCTTCAGGCGGCGGAGGCGGCCTATCGGCGGATACTCGGCCTGGAACCGGGGAACGCCGAGGCCAATCATCTGCTCGGCGTTCTCGCCCATCAGGTCGGACGCGACAATCTGGCGGCGGAGCACATCGGCGCGGCGATCGCGCGGGTGGGCAATCGGGCCGTCTATCACTGCAATCTGGGCCTGGTGCTCAATCGGCTGGGCCTGCCCCGCGAAGCCGAGGCGTCGCTGCGGACCGCCCTGCGCCTCCAGGGCGCCTATCCCGACGCGCTCAACAATCTGGGCGTGGCGCTCTCGGCCCTCGGCCGTCATGCCGAAGCAGTGGCGAACTATCGCAAGGCCGTGCGCCTGCAACCGAACTTTCCCGACGCCCTCAACAACCTGGGGCTCGCCCAAGCCGCCCTGGGCCGGCCGGACAGCGCGCAGGCCAGCTACCGCGCCGCTTTGCGCCTCAAGCTCGACTTCGCCGAGGCGCACGGCAACCTGGGGATCGTCCTGAACGCTCTGGGCCGCGCGGCCGAGGCCGAGGCGAGCTACCGCGAGGCGGTGCGTCTGGCGCCCCACTATCGCGACGCGCTCAACAATCTGAGCGTCCTGCTCTCCGATCAGGGCCGGGGAGAGGAAGCCGAGGGAGTTCTGCGCGAGGCGGTGCGGTTGGGGCCGGACCGGCCCGACGCCCTGGGCAACCTCGGCGTGGTGCTGACCAAGCTGGGACGCGCCGCCGAGGCCGAACCGATCCTGGGCGAGGCCCTGCGCCTGTCGCCCGACGATCCGGACGCCCACTTCAACCTGGCGGCGGCGATGCACGAGCTTCGCCGCCTGGACGAGGCCGAGGCGGGCTACCGCCAAGCGGTGCGCCTGCGGCCCGACTTCGCCGACGCCCACGGCAACCTCGCCTACGCCCTTCTGCTCGGCGGCGCCTTCGAGGAGGGGTGGCGCGAGCACGAATGGCGCTGGCGGACCAAGAACATGCAGGGGGGCGAGCGGAATTTACGCGCCCCGCCGTGGAAGGGGGAGACGCTGGCCGGCCGCGTCCTGCTGCTGCACGCCGAACAGGGCTTGGGCGACACCCTGCAATTCTGCCGCTATGCGCCGCTCATCGAGGTGGGGGCCAGGGTGGTGCTGGAGGTCCAGCCGGCGCTCAAACGGCTGATGGGATCGCTCGGCGGCGTGGAGAGGGTCATCGCCCGCGGCGAGACGCCACCGCCATTCGATCTGCACTGTCCGCTCCTCAGCCTGCCGCTGGCCTTCGGCACGACGCTGGGCGCCATCCCCGCCGCTATCCCCTATCTGGCCGCCGATCCGGAGGACGCGGCGCGCTGGCGGGAGCGCCTGGCCGCCCTTCCGGGCCTGAAGGTCGGCTTGGTGTGGGCGGGGGAGCCGAAGCTGGGCTATCCCGACCGGGCCGCCGTCGATCACCGCCGCTCGATCGCCCTGGCCGCCATGGCGCCGCTGGGCGAGGTGGCGGGGGTGAGCTTCGTCTCGCTGCAGAAGGGCGCCGCGGCGGCGCGGGCAGCCGACCCGCCGCCGGGGCTCGCCCTGGCCGACTTCACCGCCGAGCTGAACGATTTCGCCGACACCGCCGCCCTCGTTGACGGGCTCGATCTAGTGATCAGCGTGGATACCTCGGTGGCCCATCTGGCCGGGGCGATGGGCAAGCGCGTGTGGATGCTCAACCGCTTCGACACCTGCTGGCGATGGCTGGTCGGCCGCGACGACAGCCCCTGGTATCCCACCCTGCGCCAGTTCCGCCAGAGCGCCCCCGGCGATTGGGCAAGCGTCATGGGCGCGGCGCGCGAGGCGTTGCGGGTTCTGGCGGCGGGACCCTAGATTATGACTTCAGCAGTCCGCACCCTCCGCCTCCGAAGCTTGGCGCTCGCCGGCTGGGCTCTCATTGCCACATCCGCCGCCGCCCAGAACACCATCGCCCAGGCCACCGATGCCGCCCCCCAATCCTTCGCCATCCACGGTCAGGCCACGGTCATCGACCAGGCCAACCTGGCCTTCGCCTCGCCCTATGCCGGAACCAACAGCCTCCCGGCCAAGGCCGAGGGGCGCGAGAC
>JBDTIW010000193.1:0-6572 GCA_039936215.1 Caulobacteraceae bacterium
CGTTCGCGCCGCTCGTGGCGTTCCTGGGCTTCCAGGCCGAGGACGGCGATGGGGCGGGCTTCGAGGCGGGCCAGGCTGATCCGCTCGCCGGTCTCCTCGCAATAGCCGTAGGCGCGTTCGTCGATGCGGCGCAGGGCGTCGTCGATCTTGGCGATCAGCTTGCGCTGACGATCGCGGGTGCGAAGTTCGAGCGCCCGGTCGGTCTCGGAGGAGGCGCGGTCGGCGAAATCAGGGTGGTTTTCGGTATCGGACTGGAGGTGGGTCACCGTCTCGCGCGTCTCGCGCAGAATGTCGTCCTTCCAGTCCAGGAGCTTCTGCTTGAAATATTCGAGCTGCCGCTCGTTCATGAACGGCTCGTCCTCGCCGGGACGATAATCCGGGTCCTTCAAGCGTACCGCAGCCCCCGCCATCAACGCCTCACACCCAAAACCGCACATCCCGCTTCGTTCGTCGGGCGCCGCGCTTATAGCAAAACAAAAGGCTGCCGCAATGAGGCTCGCGGCGGTCGCGTCATCCCGCCGCTCCCACCCTCCGCTTTCCAGCCTGGATCCCTCGCGGACGGGCTTCGGATCAGGGCCGCGCCTTGCCCGCCAGAGCCAGGGCGACGGCGGGGTTCATGGCGTCCACCATGGACGAGGGCATCAATATGGTCGCGCCGCGTTCCTTGGTTGTTTCGTAGATGATGTTCATGGCCCGAAGCTGAAGGGCGGCGGGATGGTCGGCGTAGGCCTGGGCGGCGCGCACGAAGAGGTCGGCCACCTCCGCCTCGGCCGAGCCGAGGATGATGCGGGCCTGCTTTTCGCGCTCGGCCTGGGCCTGGCGAGACATGGCGTCCTGCAGGGCTTCGGGGATGGCCACGTCGCGGATTTCCACCGACAGCACCGTTATGCCCCAGGCCCGCGTCTTGTGGCCGATCTCCTCGCCCAATCGCTCGTCGGCGGATTTTCGATCCGACAGCAGGGTCGACAGCATCGAAGAGCCGATCATCTCGCGCAGGGAGGTCTGGGCCACCCGGTCGATGGCGGTGCGATAGTCGGTGATCTCCAGGGCGGCGGCCCTGGCGTCGTGGACGCGCCAGAAGATGATCGCATCGACGTTGACCGGCACGGTGTCGCGGGTCAGGGCCTGCTCGGCGTTGAAGGCGGTGGTCTGGATGCGCTCGTCGATCACCGCGACCACACTGTCCAGCACCGGCAGGATCGCGAACAGGCCCGGCCCCTTGACTCCCTGCAGCTTGCCGGCCCGCAGGATCACGAACTTCTGCCAGGTGTTGGCCATCTTCAGCGACACCGCGACCAGGATCGCCGCGACGATGAAGGGCGCGCCGAACGCCCAGCCCACGGCGCGGCCCACGGCGGCGCCGATGGCCACCAGGATCAGGGTGAGAAAAAGGGTGATGGGGTTCATGGGAAAGTTCCTTGCGCGGGCATATCAAGCGCGGCATCGTCGGCGCGGTCAACGATGGATCATGGCGGCTGGTCGGAACGGCGGCGGTCGCGGGCCGTTCGGTTGGCATCGCAAACCGAGGGGCGCCGTTTCCGTGACCATCGCCGACAGCCGAGCCGCCGACGCCCTGGGAGGGCGCGTCATCGCGGTGCTCAACACCGCCAGCGGCGGCTGGGACGTCCACGCCGAAGGGCGGGTCAGGGATATCTTCGCCGCCGCCGGCCATGCTCACGCGGAGATCGTCAGCGTACCCCCAGATCAGATCGACGAGGCGCTAGGCAAGGCCGTCGCCGACGCCGATGTTCTGGTGGTTCTTGGAGGCGACGGGACGATCCGGGCGGCGGCCGCCAAATGCGCCGGCTTCGCGGCCTTTCTCATACCTCTGCCGGGGGGCACCATGAACATGCTGCCCAAGGCGCTTTATGGGACAAGAGCCTGGCCCGAGGCCTTGGCCGACACCTTGGCGGCTCCAGAGGTCCACGACGTCAGCGGCGGCATGGTCGGCGACCACGCGTTTTTCGTGGCGGCTCTGCTGGGGGCGCCCACTCTGTGGGCCGACGCCCGCGAGGCGGTGCGGGCCGGTCATCTGGTGGAGGCGGTCGAGAAGTCGGCCACCGCCCTGCGCCGCGGCATGTCCGAACCGCTCGAATACCAGTTCGGCGACACCCTGCGTGGCGCGGCCGAGGCGGTCGCGGTGGTCTGCCCCCTGATTTCCAAGGTTATGAAGGAGGAGGAGCGCATGCTCGAAGCGGCGGCCATCGACCCGGAGACGGCGGGCGAGGCTCTGCGCCTGGGATTTCACGCCCTGTTCGACGGCTGGCGAGAGGACCCCACCGTGACCCGCGCCAAGGTCAAGCACCTCACCGTGACCGGCCACGGACGCGTGCCGGTGATCGTCGATGGCGAACGGGTCCAGATGGGCCGCAACGTCGAAATCCACTTCACCCCCCTGGCCTTCCGCGCCCTGGTCCCTACGCGGCGGGAGGAGGCCCCGGCGACACCCTGACAGGCGACACCCTGACACTGGCGCGGCCTGAGCGCTTATGCTCAGATGAGTGACGAAGCTGACGCGAGGACGCCGTGACGGTGCTTGACATTCCCTCCCCCGCCACGGCCCCGCCGTCCGCGCCCGCCTTCCGCCCCCTGATCCCCGCCTGGGCGGCCTTGCGCGAACTGACGCCGGTGCCGCTGATCGTCGGCATGTTGCTGGGCATCGTGTTCGGCGCCTCCTCGCTCTATCTGGTGCTGAAGGTCGGCCTGACGGTCAGCGCCTCGATCCCCGTCGCGGTGATTTCCATCACCCTCTTCCGCCTGGCCGGAAAGATGGGCTTTCGTCCGGTCAGCATCCTCGAACACAACATCGTCCAGACCGCCGGATCGGCCGGCGAATCGATCGCTTTCGGCATCGGGGTGACCATGCCGGCGATCATGATTCTCGGCTTCGACCTGGAAATCACCCGGGTGATGCTGGTGGCGATCCTGGGCGGACTGCTGGGCATCCTGATGATGATCCCCCTGCGCCGGGCACTGATCGTGCAGCAGCACGGCATCCTGAAATACCCCGAAGGCACCGCCTGCGCCGAGGTGCTCAAGGCCGGCGCCACGCCAGAGGAGCGGGCGCTGGGACGGGCCGAGACCGAGAGCGCGCCCGACCACGAGGCGGCCCAATCGGGCGCGGCGGCCATCTTCGCGGGCTTCGGGGCTGGCATGATCTACAAGCTGGCCATGCAGGCCTTCGACCTGTGGAAGAACATTCCCGAAAAGGTGTTCGGCGCGCCCCTGGCGGTGGGATCGATCTCGGCCGAGATTTCCCCCGAACTCTTGGGCGTCGGCTACATAATCGGCCCCAAGATCGCCTCGACCATGGCCGCCGGCGGGGTGCTGGCCTATCTGTTCCTGATCCCGGCCATCCACTTCTTCGGGTCCTCGGCGGGGATCATCGCGCCGGGAACCACCCCGATCGCCAAGATGGCCCCCGACGACATTCGCGGCGCCTATGTGCTCTACATCGGGGCCGGGGCGGTGGCGGTGGCCGGGATCATCAGCCTGGTCCGCTCCCTGCCGATGATCTGGCGCGGCATCGCCGGCGGCGTCAGCGACTGGCGGGCCAAAAGAAGCGAGACCACGGCCCGCGAGGCGACCGTCCGCACCGACCGCGACCTCTCGCCGCGCTTCGTCGCCATCGGCCTGATCGCCCTCATCGCCGGCATTCTCCTGGCCCACTCGCTGCACATGAACATACTCGGCGCCCTGCTGATCGTCCTCTTCGGCTTTTTGTTCGTGACCGTCTCCTCGCGCCTGACCGGTGAGATCGGCTCCTCGTCCAATCCGATCTCCGGCATGACGGTGGCGACCCTGTTGCTCACCTGCCTGGCCTTCCTGGCCCTGGGCTGGACGGGGCCGACCTACTACGTCACCGCCCTGTCGGTGGGCGGCATCGTCTGCGTGGCCGCCTCCAACGGCGGCACGACCTCGCAGGATCTCAAAACCGGGTTTTTGATCGGCTCGACGCCGCGCGCCCAGCAGATCGCCATCTTGTGCGGCGCCTTCGCCTCGGCGGTGGTGCTGGGGCCGATCCTGCTGGCCCTCAACGACGCCTCGACGGTCTATGTGCCCCTGACGCCGCGCGCGCCCGCCGTCGCCTCTTCCCGCGCCGCCGACCCCCAGATCGCGCCGCCGGCCTGGCGCGTGGCCCCCGCCGCCCTGGCCGCCCTGCCCAGCGAGGCGATCAAGGGCCCGCAGCACCGCGACGACGCTGGCCTCTACAAGGTGTTCCAGAAGACCGACGAGATCGGTGGCCCGGCCGGGCGGTATCTCGTCAACGCGGCCGGCGCGCCGATCTATCTGGTCGACCCCGGCATCAACGGCACGCACCGCATCCGCCCCGACGGCACCCAGGTCAACAAATTCGCCGCCCCCAAGGCCACCTTGATGAGCTACATCATCAAGGGCATTCTCAACCGCCAGCTTCCCTGGACCCTGGTCATCTTGGGCGGGGTGATCGCGGTCATATTGGAGATGTGCGGCATCGGCTCCCTGGCCTTCGCGGTGGGGGTGTATCTGCCGCTTTCCTCGTCCTCGCCGATCTTCATCGGCGGCATGGTCCGCTGGTTCGTGGACCGCCATCTGAAGCGACGATTCGCCAACGCCGGCCTGACGCCCACCCAGCTCGTCGCCGAATCCGACAAGAGTCCGGGCGTGCTGGTGGCGTCGGGCTATATCGCCGGCGGGGCGATCGCCGGCATCGGCATCGCCTTCATGGCCGGCGCCCTGACCGACTTCAACCAGAAGATCACCGACTTCATGACCGCCGCCAATCCCTTCTTCGCCGGCCCGTGGGCCGACGCCCTGGCCCTGATCCCCTTCGCCGCTCTCATCGTGGGGCTCTATCTGGCGGGGCGGGTGGCCAAGGGTCCAGAGGCGGGGACGTCGTCCATCCGGCGGTAGGGCAAAAAATGCCGGACACCATTGGCCTGCGCCAGCTTTACCGATCCGCGATCGACGCGGATATCGCCGCTCGCCTGGCGGTTCACCAGAGCCAGATCGCCCGGCTGACGGTCGGCGCGGCGACCCTCGCGGCCGTGGACGCGCCCGCCGCGCGCCCGCCGCTGGTGCTGCTCGCCCACGGCGATTCCTGGTTCGACTACCCCCTGGACGGCAACACACCCTCCTTGGGCCATTCCGATGTCATCGCCCACCTGGGCGGCATGGGCGCGGTCCACCCGCTGATCGCCAATGTGTCTCACTGGGGCGACGCCAGCACCAGCGAGATGTCCCTGCCCAAGCAGGAGCGGATGATCCAGGCCCTGAACGATCCCGCCAACTGGCTGGCGGGGAGGAAGCCGGACGCGATCCTGTTTTCCGGGGGTGGCGATGACATCGCCGGCGACCAGTTCTGCATCTTTCTCGACTACGCCAATCCCGCTCCCGCGAGGCTCGATCAGGCGCGGTTCGAAAAGGCGCTGGGCGTGGTCGAAGCCTCTTATCTCGATCTCTTCGCCTTTCGCGACCGCTACGCGCCGAACGTCCCGATCTTCGGCCACGCCTACGATTTCGCGATTCCAAACGGGACCCATCCGCCCTGCATCGGCCCCTGGCTCAAGCCGTCCTTGGACTACTGCGGTTGCACCGACCCGGTCTTGGGCGCCCAGATCGTGAGTCAGGCCCTGACCGGGTTCAGAGACCTGCTCCGGCGGCTGGCGGCAAGCCCAGCGAACAATTTCATCCTCGTCGATACCCAGGGCACATTGAAGGCCGCCGATTGGGCCAATGAACTGCATCCTTATCCCCCAGGCTTTCAGGCCATCGCGGCGAAATTCGTCGCCGCTCTGGCGGTCAGGTTCCCTGGGCGAATCTAGAGCATCCTGCCGGCGAAGATGAATCTCCCCAAAGGACCGTTCCGGCCGCCGGCGAGATGCGACGGGTGAGTAGCCTTGGCCGAATGATCGCCGACGCGCGCAACGTCACCGTGTTCACCGGGGCCGGCGTTTCCACCGAATCCGGAGTGCCGGATTTCCGCAGTCCCGGCGGGGTGTGGAGTCGGATGAAGCCGATCTATTTCCAGGACTTCGTGGCCAGCGAGGAACGACGCCGGGAGGCCTGGACGCGGGCCTTCACCGGCGCGGCCGGCTGGACGGGCGCCAAGCCCAATCGCGGCCACGACGCGGTCGCCGCCCTGGTCGCCCAGGGCAAGGCGGGCTCGGTGATCACCCAGAATGTCGACAATCTGCATCAGGATTCGGGCGTGCCGGCCGGCAAGGTGATCGAGCTGCACGGCAACGCCAGCTACGCCACCTGCCTTATCTGCGGCCTGCGCCATGAACTGGCCGACCTGAAGCCGCCGTTCATGGAGCGCGGCGCCATTCCCGCCTGCCGCGACTGCGGCGGCCTGGTCAAGACCGCCACCATCTCCTTTGGCCAGCCGATGCCGGAAGAGCCCATGGCCCGCGCCCGCGCCGCCACCCTCGCCTGCGACCTTTTCCTGGTGCTCGGCTCCTCACTGGTCGTCTTCCCCGCCGCCGGCTTTCCGCTGCTCGCCAAGCGGAACGGCGCCAAGCTCGCCATCATCAATCGCGAGCCGACTGATCAGGACGACTTGGCCGATCTGGTCCTGCACGAAGAGATCG
>JBDTIW010000194.1:0-5851 GCA_039936215.1 Caulobacteraceae bacterium
CCGCGCCGACGCGGTCCTCCAGAAAGGCCGCCACATAGCGGTCCGTGGCGTCGCGCTCGGCGGCCATGGCCCGGCGTTCGGCCGCGGTGATGCGCTCGGCGGTGTCCTTTAGCCGCGCCATATCCTCGCCGCTCAGGCCATCGCCGCCCAGGCCCAGCGCCGCGATCAAGGCGCGGTGGACGATCAGGTCGGCGTAGCGGCGGATCGGCGAGGTGAAGTGGGCGTAGCGGTCCAGATTGAGGCCGAAGTGGCCGATGTTGCTCGGCGAATAGATCGCCTGCATCTGGGTGCGAAGCACCACCTCGTTGACGATCTCGCCGTGCGGGCCGCCGCGAGTCTGGGCAAGCAGCCGGTTGAAGCGCTCGGAACGGGGCGCCTCGCCCTTGGTCCACGGGATGCCGAGGGTGGCCAGGAAGTCGCTCAGATTCTGAAGTTTCTCGTCGCTGGGGGTGTCGTGGACCCGGTAGATCAGCGGCGAGCGGCGCTGTTCGAGCGTCTGCGCCGCGCAGACATTGGCGGCGATCATGAATTCCTCGATCAGCTTATGCGTCTCCAGCGCCGGGCGCGGCCGGACCTGGGCCACCTTGCCGTCGGCGCCCAGCACGATGGCCCGCTCCGAGGATTCGATGGCGATGGGCGAGCGGACCTCGCGCGCCGCCTTCAGCGCGCCGTAGGCGGCCCACAGCGGCGCCAGCACTCCGTCCCTCAGCGGGCCGGTCTTCTCGTCCGGCGCCCCGTCGATCGCCGCCTGCGCCTGTTCGTAGGAGAGCTTGGCGGCCGAGCGCATCAGGGCGCGCTCGAAACGGTGCGTGCGCTTGGCCCCGCGCGCGTCGAACACCATCCGCACGGCCACGCAGGCCCGCGCTTCGCCCTCGATCAACGAGCACAGCCCCGCCGACAGCCGCTCGGGCAGCATCGGCTCGACCCGGTCGGGAAAATAGACGCTGTTGCCCTTGTCCCGCGCCTCGCGGTCCAGGGCCGATCCGGGGCGGACATAGGCGGCGACATCGGCGATGGCCACCCAGACGATCCAACCGCCGGGGTTTTTCGGATCGTCGTCGGCTGCCGCGTAGACCGCGTCGTCGTGATCGCGGGCGTCCGGCGGATCGATGGTGACAAGCGGCAGGGCGCGAAGATCGACCCGACCCTTCAGGATCGGCGGTTTGGCCGCCCGCGCCTCCGCTTCGGCCTCCTCGGTGAAGCCGGTGGGAATGCCGTGGGTGTGGATGGCGATCAGCGAGGCGGCGCGCGGGTCGTCCTCGCGGCCGACCACTTCCAACACCTTGCCGCGCCGGGGTCCATGCGGCCGGTCGGACAAGCCGCCCACCTGGGCCAGCACCAGGTCGCCGTCGCGCAAGGCCCGCCCATCGGCTTCGGTCAGGAGCAGACTGTCCCGCGATCGCCGATCCACCGGCTCGACCCTTACCTCCCGCCGCGCCTTGCGGACCACGCCGAGCACCCGGTGGGCGCTCTGGCCCAGGCGCTTGATCAGCCGCGCCTCGCGCTCGCCGTTCTCGCCCACCTCGAAACGCACCAACAGCCGGTCGCCCAATCCCGGCGCCCCCGCCGCCGCCTCGCCCCGTCCCGGCGCCAGGCGCACCAGCGGCGCGTCCCCACCGGCCTTGGCCATCCGCACGAACAGATCCCCGTCCCCGTCCCGCTCCACCACATCGGCCACGCCGACCGGGGGGAGGGGGCTGGGTCGGGGTTTGCGGGATTTGGCCATGGCCCTGCATAACCCTCCCTCCCCCTTATGGGGAGGGTGGCTTCGAGCTCTTGCGAGAAGACGGGTGGGGGAGTCTGACACTACCCCGCCGCCGGCGTATTTCCCAAAAGTCCCCCACCCCGATCGCTTCGCGATCTGTCCCTCCCCACTAGGGGAGGGAGGTTTTTGGCTTCTTCGCCGGCTTCTTCACCGCCGGCTTGCGCCTGCCAGCCTTGGAGCCGCCGCCCTTCCCCTCCCGCGCCGCCAGCAGGGCCAGCGCCTCCTCCAGGGTGAGCGCCGCCGGATCGGCCCCCTTGGGCACGTTGGCATTGGCGCCTTCGTGTTTGACATAGGGCCCGTAGCGCCCCGCCAGCACCCGCACCGGCTTGCCGGTGACCGGATGGTCGCCCAGCTCTTTCAGCGCCTGCGCCGTCGCGAGTCCGCCCCGCCCAGCCCGTTTTTCCGCCAGCGCGGCGACGGCGCGGTTGAGGCCCACGTCGAACACCTCGTCGGCGCTCGAAAGGTTGGCGTAGGTCCCGCCATGCTGGACGTAAGGGCCATAGCGCCCGATGCCGGCCAGGATCGTCGCCCCGTCCTCGGGATGCGCGCCCACCTCGCGGGGCAGGCGCAGGAGGCGCAGGGCCTTGTCGAGATCGATGGAGGGGGCCGGCCAGTCCTTGGGCAGGCTGGCGCGCTTGGGTGTCGCCGCGGCCTCCTCCACATAGGGTCCGAACCGCCCGCTCTTGAGCCAGATCGTATGGCCGCTGGCCGGATCGACACCCAGGTCGCGGTCGCCCGACGCCTCCTCGCCCTCGGCCTGCGATCCGGCGATCGGCCGGGTGAAGCGGCATTCCGGATAGTTGGAGCAGCCGATGAAGGCGCCGTAGCGGCCGGCCTTCAGGGACAGACGCCCGGTCCCGCAGGTGGGACAGCCGCGCGGGTCGGTCCCGTCGGGCTTGGCCGGAAAAATATGCGGCTCCAGCGCCGCGTCGAGGGCGTCCAGCACCGCGCTCATCCGGATCTCGCCGATCTCGCCCACGGCGGCGTGGAAATCCTTCCAGAACTCCCTCAGCAGGGTCTTCCAGTCCAGTTCGCCCGCCGACACCAGGTCGAGCCGCTCCTCCAGGTCGGCGGTGAAGTCGAACTCCACATAGCGGGCGAAGAACCGCTCCAGAAAAGCGGTAACCAGCCGCCCGGCGTCCTCGGGCACGAACCTGTTCTTCTCCATCCGCACATAGGCGCGGTCGCGCAAAACGGTGAGGATCGAGGCGTAGGTGGAGGGCCGGCCGATGCCTAGCTCCTCCATCTTCTTGACCAGGGAGGCTTCCGAATAGCGCGGCGGCGGCTCGGTGAAGTGCTGGTCGGCGCGCGCCGCGATCACCCTGGCCGCCGCGCCCACCTTGACCTGGGGCAGCCGTCCGCCGTCTTCGTCCGACTCGTCGTCACGGCCTTCCTCATAGACGGCCAGATAGCCGGGGAAGAGGATCACCTGGCCGGTGGCGCGCAGGCCGGTCCGCCCGTCGGCGCTGTCCAGATCGATGGTGGTTCGCTCGATGCGCGCCGATTCCATCTGCGAGGCGATCATCCGCTTCCAAATCAGTTCGTAGAGCCGCCCCATGTCCGGCTCCAGCCGCAGCCGGCCGGGATTGCGCTCCAGGCTGGTCGGCCGGATCGCCTCGTGCGCCTCCTGGGCGTTCTTGGCCTTGACCTTGTAGTGGCGGACGCTCTCGGGAACGTAGTCCGCGCCGTAGAGGGCGCCGATCACCGCCCGCGCTTCCGTCAAGGCCTCGGGCGCCGACTGCACGCCGTCGGTGCGCATATAGGTGATGAGGCCGACGCTCTCGCCGCCGATATCCACCCCTTCGTAGAGCCTCTGGGCCGCCTTCATGGTTCGGTCGGCCGAGAAACCGAGCTTGCGCGACGCCTCCTGCTGCAGGGTCGAGGTGGTGAAGGGCGGTGGCGGGCTGCGCCTCGCCGGCTTCTTCTCCACCGCCGTGACGGTGAAATCGCCGCGCTCCACGGCGGCGCGGGCGCCGAGCGCCGCCGCCTCGTCGGCCAGGTCGAATTTGGCCAGGCGCTGGCCCTCGTGCTTGACCAGCCGTGCGACGAACGGGTCGCCGGGCGCCGCGACGTCGGCCTCTACGCTCCAGTATTCCCGCGTCCGGAAAGCCTCGATCTCGATCTCGCGATCGACGATCAGGCGCAGGGCCACCGACTGCACCCGCCCCGCCGACCGCGCCCCGGGCAGCTTGCGCCACAGGACCGGCGAGAGGGTGAACCCCACCAGATAGTCCAGGGCGCGGCGGGCCAGATAGGCGTTGACCAGCTCCATGTCGATGTCGCGCGGGTGCTTCATCGCTTCGGTGACGGCGGACTTGGTGATGGCGTTGAACACCACCCGCTGCACGGCCGCGCCCTTGAGCGCCTTGCGCCGCTTCAGGTCCTCCAGCACATGCCAGCTGATCGCCTCGCCCTCGCGGTCGGGGTCGGTGGCCAGGATCAGCCGGTCGGCGCCCTTGAGCGCCTGGGCGATGTCGGAAAGCCGCTTGGCCGACTTGCCGTCCACCTCCCAGAGCATGGCGAAGTCGTCGTCCGGCTTCACCGAGCCGTCCTTGGACGGCAGGTCGCGCACGTGCCCGAACGAGGCCAGCACCGTATAGCCCGGCCCCAGATAGCGATTGATGGTCTTGGCCTTGGCCGGACTTTCGACGACAACGACGTTCATGCGGGGATTTTGAGCCAGGGTTTGCCGCCCGAAGCGGCGGGCGCGGAAAGTGGGGGCGAGGTCTCACGGTGTCAACGGGGGGAGCGTTGCATAACAAACCGATGGAAGGGGTATCGCCGGACGCCCCCTTCGTCACGCGATGCCAGCAAACGCATCGCGCGGAAGGTCTCCCCGCGAAAAGGCGCAGGGGAGGATTGAAGTGTTTGAAAGCGCCTATCTATCCTTCAATCCTCCCCTGCGAAGCGGGGGAGGTGGCGCGGCGCTCTTTCTTGCGCCGTGACGGAGGGGGCGCAAGGCCGCGGTCATCAAATCACGCCCTTACCACCAGCCCTCCCGCCATCAACTCCGCCCGCCCGGCCAAGGCCAGTTCCATCAGCGCCGCCAGGACCGCCGAGGTCGGCGCATCCGCCGCCCGCGCCAGCTCGTCTATCGGGGTGGGCGTGGGCGAGAGCAGATCCTCCACCACCGCCCGCAGCCCCGCCGTTTCCGGATCGCCGCGGTCGGCGAAGAGATCGTAGCTCGCCGGCTCGCGCTCCATCACGTTCGGCTGGGCGTCCAGCACCCGCAGCACGTCCTCGGCGCTCTCCACCAGGGTCGCTCCCTGCCGCAGCAGGTCGTTGCACCCCCGCGCCCGGGGATCGAGCGGCGATCCGGGGACGGCGAACACCTCGCGTCCCTGCTCACCGGCCAGTCGGGCGGTGATCAGCGAGCCGCTCCTCAGCTCCGCCTCCACCACCACCACGCCGAGCGCCAGGCCCGAGATGATTCGGTTGCGGCGGGGGAAATCGGCCGCCCGCGCCTTGTGCCCCATGGCGCGCTCTGAAATCACGCAGCCCCTAGCCTTCAGCGATTCGTAGAGGCCACCGTGTTCGGGCGGATAGACATCGTCCACGCCGCCGGCCAGCGCCGCGACCGTCCCGAACGCCAGCGCCCCCTCGTGGGCCGCCGCGTCGATGCCGCGCGCCATGCCGGACACCACCACATAGCCAGCCTCGCCCAGCGCCGAAGCCAGGGTTCGGGCGAACCGCCGCCCCGCCCCCGAGGCGATGCGCGCCCCGACCATGGCCACCGCCTTTTTGTTCAACAGCGCTGTGTTCCCCAACACCCACAGCAGCGGCGGTGGCGGATCGAGGACAGCCAGCAGGCGGGGAAAGCCGCTCTCGCACGCCGCGATCAGCCGCGCGCCGGTCGCCGCCCCGGCCGCCAGCTCGGCCTGCGCCTTGGCCAGGCTCGGGACCTCGGGCGATCCGGCCCGCCCGCCCCGCCGGGCCAGGTCCGGCAGCGCCTCCAGAGCCCGCGTCGCCGATCCATACCGCCCGATAAGATGCGCGAACGTCACCGGCCCCACCGACTCGGCCCGCGCCAGCCGCAGCCAGTCGATCCGCTCGGCTTCGCTCAGTTCGCGCGGCGGCGTCACGGGG
>JBDTIW010000195.1:0-16180 GCA_039936215.1 Caulobacteraceae bacterium
CCGCCTGACGCCGGCGGACCAAAGAGCGCCCACCAGATGCGTCTCGCCGTCCAGAAGGGCCATACCGCCGCCTCCATCATGATCGCGGCCCCGTTCCCTGGGGGATGGAACCAGCCGACCGCGAAGAAGTATATCACGGCCCCCAGATACCAGGCGCTGACCGCCAACAGGATCGTCACCGTGTCCATGCTTCACTTGGCGCGGGCGGCGACGAAGGCCACGCATCCACGCCGCAGTTGAGGCGGATCAAGGGGGCATTCGGTCGGATCGGTCGCCCCGTGCGCCTTGGCCCATATCTGGCCGGCGGCGGCTTCATCGTCCGTTAGGTCGCGGTCCTGGGCCTCTTGGGCAACATATTCGCGGGCCTGGGCTTCGCCTGCCAAGATAGCGCGCCCGGCCTGCTCCAGCGGCGGCCGTGGTCGGTCGATCACCGCGCGCGCTATCAGGACCCCGGCCAGCAAGACCGCGAGTATGATTAGGGCCAGGCCGGAGGGCTTGGGGATGTCGGGTAGCCGCATGTAATCCGCTACCTCACCCGCCCGACAACGAAGTCGGCGCACCCATGCTTATAGGCCGGCACGTCCCCCGGACATTCCACCACGCGGTCAATCCCCTCTGCCTGCGCCCATGCATAGCCCGCCCGGTAGTAGTCGCCCAGGACGGCCGGACCGTAAATCATCCCTTCCTCGGCGGCTTCGAAGGCGTCGCTGTCGGCGTCCTGATCCTCGGCGCTGATCACGGCCGGCGGGGGCGCCGGACGGGTGCGGGCGTAGACGTCGCGGCCCACCACGGCGATCAGGGACAAGGCCGAGAAGATGATTAGGAACCGCATCGCGAGCGTCGGTTCCTGGGCGTCGATTCGTGTGTAAAAGCGCATACGGTCGCTACCCGGCCCAAACCGCTTCCGCCGCCCGCTCGACCGCGATCACGCCCTCCAGGCCGGCCCGTAGGCAGGGCGCGGGATCGGCGGTGAGGTCCAGCCAGGTCGCCCACTGATCGGGCTCCAGCACCACCGGTTGGCGATTGTGGTAGGGTTCGCAGTCGGGGCCGGGGGCGGTCGTCACGATGGTGAAGCTCTCGATCCGTCCGTCCGTCGTCTCCGCCACGTCCCACAGGCCGGGGAAGCAGAAGATCTCCGAATTGGCCTTGGTGAAGCGCCACATGACCTTCGCTCCCTTCTCGCCCGTCCACTCAAAGAAGTGGGTGGCGGGGACCAGGCAGCGGCGGCGCTTGAACGCCTCGCGGAAGGTCGCCGTGGTCGCCACCGTCTCCGCCCGCGCGTTCGTGCACATGGGCTTCCAGTCCTTCACGGCCTTGCGGTGAAAGAACGGGATCAACCACCAGCGGGCGTCGACCAGCTCCACGCCGACGAAGGGATCGGCCGGATCGAGGGGGCGGATGATCGGCGCGGTGTTCGTCGGTCGGATATGCTCGCGCGGCTCAATGTTCGGGATCGCGCCATCCCTGAAGACCAGGGGCAGGCGCGTCTGGCTGAACTCATCGACCAGGCGGGAGATCGGCGCGAGGTAGCCGTAGCGGTTGCACATGGGGCGAACCTACAGGCGCGGCCCGCCAGGAGTCGAGATCGATGAGGACGAGGCTTGCCGGACCGCCGCTTCGCGTTCAACTTAGTCGGATGGCCGACCGCAAGGCGGATATCGAGACTTGGACCACCCGGCGCGGCGCTGCCTATCTGGCGGAACATCCCCTCGTCGAACGGATGGTGAGTTCGCCGGACAGCGACGAGGAAGGAGAGTCCGTAGTCCTGCGGATATGGACCAGGACTTCGACCGCCGATCCGGTCGAACCGGATTTACGTCCCGCGCCTGGCCGACCGCACGACGTGGAGTTTTCCGGCGATAACCTCATCGACGCGGACTTCTGGGAACGATGTCCCCGCATGCAGTATGCCGAGTTCTTCCGAGAACTCATGGGCGACGAGGTCTATCCGCGAGGTTGGTGGCACGTGCGGCTTTGGCTCACCGACCAGCCTGCCGAGGTCAGGGAATAGCCGCCGGCCCGACTCCTGTCAGCCCACTCCTGGACCGCTTTGGGACCAAGCACGGTCAGGCCCTGCCAGCGCTTCACGTGCTCACGGTCGATGGCGGCGCGCCGGAGTCCGACTGCTGCGGCTTTATCGAGAAGAAATCCGAGTCGCCGGTGAAATGATAGGCGGCGGTGTCCAGCGCCTGCACGACAGCCGACACGATGAGATAGTCGGAGCCGAATGGTCGGTGGCATCGCTGCATGTCGAGCAGGCGGTGACGGAACGGGCGCAACTCGTCGAACACGGCTTTGGGCGTCGAGAATCCGGTGTAGCGCATTTGAACCATGGGACCGCTCCTGGGCGCGCGGGAAGGCCGCGTTGGAGCACTGTGGACCGCCGACCAATGCGACGGCAACAGTTTTGTTCCCGGAATGTTCCCGCGCCCTAGGCGCTAGCGTGGGCGCTCCCGGACGCCACCTTGCTAGCGTCGCCTAGATCAAGCTGGCTTGTGGCAGATGTCCGTCGCCTTGATGCAGCTATTGCCGCAGGCTTTGCCTTTCACGCAGTTCCGGGGAGCCTTCACGGCGGGTGAGGCCATGGGGGTCGCGGCCTTGGCGGTCGCGGCTGGCGCGGCTGCGGCGGCCGGACATTTCACAAACTTGCCGGTCGCATCCTTGCAGGGCTTGGCGTCGGCAACGGATGTGAAGGCAAAAGCCGCGACGGCGGCCAGGATTAGGATGCGCATGGTGGTCCCTCCAGTGAGGCGATCACCTTCGCGCGGGATGATGCCGCTGGCAAGGGTGGACCTGACCAGGCGCCGCGTGTAATTCCTGTGAAAAGCGGGCACAGACCCGGTGAGCCGATGGCAGATTGTTCCGGACTGTGACCGAGCGGTCCAAGGGCTTGATATTCTGTCCTAATTCGAGATCGAGAGGGCCTTAAGGTTGATCGCAGATAGATGCTCTGTCATACTGCAAATCCGCGCACCCGAGTTCGATTCTCGGCCAGGCCTCCATTGCCCGTGTGAGAACTTTCTTAAATGAGCGCCGACTTCGCGGCCCAGCGCACGACCATGGTGGACAGTCAGGCGCGCACCGCCGACGTCACCGACCTGGCCATCATCGACGCCATGCGGGCCGTGCCGCGCGAGGCCCTGACCCCAGCCGACAAGAGCTGGCTGGCCTACGCCGACACGGAGATCGAATACACCCCCGGCCGCTGGATGCTGCGCCCCCGCGACGTGGCCAAGCTGCTGCAGGCCCTGCGCCCCCGCCCCGGCGAGCGCGCCCTGGCCATCGCCGCCCCCTATGCCGCCGCCGTCCTTACGGCCATGGGGCTGGAGGTGACGCGCCTGGAAGCGGGCGGGCCAGGGCCGGCGGGCGGCTACGATCTCATCATCTGCGAGGGCGCGGTGGCCAAGGCGCCCGAGGCTTGGCTGGCCGCGCTGGCGGACGGCGGGCGCCTGGGGGTGGTGGAGCGCGACGGTCCGGTGGGCCGCGCCATGCTCTATCTGCGTTCGGGCGCGAGCGTCGGTTCGCGCCCCTTGTTCGACTCCACGCCGCCGGTCCTGGCCGGGTTCGCGGCCGAGCGCGGCTTCGCGTTTTGAGCCGCAAAGGCGACGATATCCCTCTCGCCAAGTGACGAAAGCTTAATCGGCCGCGCTCTAGCGGCGCATGGCGGCCCTGTCCTATAGCGGATGGCGCGCCTCGTGGCGCGTGTCGGGGACGGTGGATGTCGAGAGGTCACAGGGCCGCGTGGTTGGCCGCCGTTTGCGGGGCTGGCGCTCTTGTCGCCCCGGCGGCGCGGGCCGAGACCCTGGCCGACGCCATCGCCCTGGCCTACCAGAGCAACCCCACCCTCCAGGCCCAGCGGGCCAGTTTGCGCGCCCTGGACGAGACCTATGTCCAGGCCGAGGCGGGCTACCGGCCCACCGCCTCCCTGCAGGCCACCATCGGCACCGACACCAACAATCAGTCGAACCCGAACGTGCCCAGCCAGCACTTCCCTGGCCAGACTCAGACCTCGGGGGCGACGATCACCCTCACCCAGCCGATCTACACCGGCGGGCGGGTGTCCAGCCAGGTCAGCGCCGCCGAGGCCACCGTCCTGGCCGGCCGGGAGGCCTTGCGCCAGACCGAACAGAGCGTCCTGCAAAACGTCATTCAGGCCTATGTGGACGTCCGCCGCGACCAGGAAAACCAGGCCATCGCCCAGGAAAATGTCGCCCTCTTGAAACGCCAGCTTGAGGAGGCCAAGGCGCGCTTCGACGTGGGCGAAATCACCCGCACCGATGTCGCCCAGACCCAGGCCAGCGTGGCGGCGGCCCAGGCCCAACTCTCCACCGCCCAGGCCCAGCTCGCCAACAGCCGGGCGAGCTACGCCGCCGTGGTGGGCCAGAACCCCGGCGCGCTGGCGCCGGAACCCTCGCTCGCCAAGCTCCTGCCGACCAGTGTCGATCGGGCCTTCGATGTGGCCGAACACAACAATCCGCAGATCCGCCAATCTGACTATACCGAACAGGCCAGCGCCGCCCGCGTGGCCGCCGCCAAGGCCCAGACGCGCCCGACCTTCGGCCTGCAGGCGACCTTCGGCTACAACGGCGGGACCTCCGGGCTGTCCTCTCCCTTCGTCAACTACAGCCACGACGTCTCGGCCACGGCGGTGGCCACCTTCCCCCTGTTCACCGGCGGCATGACCTCCTCGCAGATCCGCCAGGCGGCCGAGAACAACAATGTCGATCGGATCGGCATCGAATCCACCCGCCGTCAGGTCCTGCTGCTGGTGTCCGAGGCCTGGAACCAGCTCCTTGGGGCGCGGGCCAGCCTGGTCTCCAACGAGGAGCAGGTGCGGGCCGCCAACATCGCCTTCGAGGGCACCCGCCAGGAGGCCCAGGTCGGCCTGCGCACCACCCTCGATGTCCTGATCACCGAACAGAATCTGAGCAACGCCCAGCTGGCCCTGGTCAACTCCCGTCACGACGAATATTTCGCCGGCGCCGTCTTGCTCGCCGCCACCGGCTCCCTGACCGCCGAGAACTTCACCCCCGGAACGCCGATCTACGATCCCCGGGCCAACTTCGACCACGTCCGCCACGCCTTTGGCTGGGCGCCCTGGGCCCCCGGGGTTGCCGCCATCGACCGCCTCGGCGCCCCCACCATTGTCGAACGCCCCGCCCCGGTCACACCGCCAGGGGACCGATAGAGCGGCGCGTTATCCACGGGCGGCGGCGCCCGCCGGCGAGTATCACGAATCGACAATTGCTATTTCTTCATCGCCGAATTGAACCTTACGGCGGCGGCCGGCCATTCACCGTGCCTGGCCGGGGCTTTCCGGTGTGGGCGTCACGAAAATGAGGGAAATTGCCATGACGAGACTTATCTTGAGCGCGGCGGCTCTGCTCGCCGCATCCTGCCTGCCGGCCCTGGCGGCGAGCGGGGGTCAAAAGGTGGGGCTGGGCGCGGTTCTGACCACGGCCGACGGCGGCCAGATATTCGGCTTCGATATCGACCAGAACGGCGCCGACGGCGTCCTGGCCAGCGCGCAAACCATCAACGCCAAGGGCGCCGCGCGCGTCTCGATGGAGACCTTCGATCAGAACACCGGCGCGATCATCAAGTCCTTCGCCAACGATGTCGGGACGCGCAACGAATATGGCGTCGAGGGGATTTTCGCCGGAGACGTCGCGCTCGTCATCCACTTCGTCACGCCAAAAGGCACGATCTTCCCCCGGCGGTTTTACGACGTGATGAACCCGGTGACGGCCAATGCGTTCACCGGAACCTGGACGCCGCCGCTCAACGATATCAACATCCGGCAGACGGCTGAGAATCAGGCGACCTCCGCGAGCCTGATCTTCGCCCAGTTGAAGAACCCCAACAAAAGCGGTCTCAGCCAGCCGGTTCTGATCGTCTCCGATATCGCCAGGAACACTTTCGCCAACATCATTCACCTCGACCCCAATCTGTTCGGCGATGGCACCATCCCTCAACTTGGCCAGTACACAGCGGCCAACCAGGCGGTCATCGCCCTTTCTCCCGATGGCGGCACGGTGGGCGGCCAAGCGCCGAACAATGTGCTCATCGATCTGACCAGCGGCAAGATCACCCAATTCGCCGGATTCAATTTCGGGCCGTTCCACGCCGGCTTCGTCGACGGCTTGGCGGTGGACCCCAACACCGGCATCGCCGCGACCACCACCGAATTGAACGCCGAGGTGGAATTCTACGACCTGGCCCACAAGACCGGCATCACCGCCGTCCAGCTCCCGTGCACCGGGCCGACCGACCAACTTTCCAGCGGTTCGGGCATAGCGGTTGATCCGGTCAACAAGCTATTCCTGGTCACCGAAACCCAGTCCGCCTGCCCCGGAACCAAGGGCGGCGCCATCCTGGTCTATGATGAGACGGGCAAATTCATCGAATCCATCACCGGCTTAGGCTTCTCCCTCGGCGAACCGGCCCCAGTCCTCAATCCCGCCAAACGTATAGGCTGGGCCCTCATCCCCTTCAGCCACCTCCAGCAGTTCTTCTATTAGGGTGTTCCTAAGAGGCGCCCAAAGACCGTCACGGCCGGGACTGACGCCCGGCCATGACGGTCTCTTTTGAGTGCACGTTGGAAATTGCCGGATTGGCCGCAGGCGCGTATCAAGGCGCCGCAAACCTTAAAACCATGGTCCGCCGCAATGCCTGAACAGACCGCCTCCGAACCCTCCATGGACGAGATCCTGGCCTCGATCCGGCGCATCATCTCCGAGGATGACGCGCCGGCCGGCAAGGCGCCAGCCGTCGATGCCGCCGGGGCGGACGTTCTGGAGTTGACCGACAAGGTTTCGGAGACGCCGGCGCCGTCCGCGCCGGCTTCGGCGAGCCAGGCGGCGCCCGTCGCGCCCGACGAGGCGCTGACCGGAGAGATCGCCGCCGGCGCTGTCGCCTCCGCGTTCGGGACCCTGAAGGCGGTCGCCGACGACGCCGCCAAGGCGAGCGCCACCATGGCCCTGCCGCCGCCCGGCCGCAGCCTTGAGGACGTCACCCGCGAACTGCTGCGCCCCCTGCTCAAGGCGTGGTTGGACGAACATCTGCCGACCATCGTCCAGGCCTGCGTGGAAGAGGAAGTCGGGCGGATCGCCCGCGGCCGAGTACGCTGACCGCGCCGCCCCGCCGGTCACGCCGGGAGGGGTCCGATCACTCCCGTCCGGCCGCCCCGCGCTTAAGGGCTGGCCGCGCCGCCAGCGGAACCCACCATGCTCGATAAAGCCTTCGACCCCAAGACCGCCGAACCGCGCCTCTACGCTGAGTGGGAGGCGTCCGGCGCCTTCGCGCCCACTCCCGATCCGGCCGCGCCGGCCTTTTCCATGGCCATCCCGCCGCCCAATATCACCGGCGCCCTGCACATCGGCCATGCCTTGAACTGCACCCTGCAGGACGTGTTGATCCGCTTCGCCCGGATGCGCGGGGCTGCGGCCCTGTGGCTGCCGGGGACCGACCACGCCGGCATCGCCACCCAGATGGTGGTCGAGCGCCAGCTCGCCGCCGAGGGTAACATCGGCCGCCGCGACCTGGGCCGGGACGCCTTCGTCGAGCGGATCTGGGCGTGGAAGGCCAGGTCCGGCGGGATGATCGTCGAACAGCTTCGCCGCCTGGGCGCCTCCTGCGACTGGAGCCGGGAGCGCTTCACCCTGGACGAGGGCCTGTCGTCGGCGGTCCGCAAGGTGTTCGTCACCCTCCATAGGCAAAAGCTGATCTATCGCGACAAGCGCCTGGTGAACTGGGATCCGCACTTCCAGACCGCCATTTCGGATCTGGAGGTCGAGCAGCGGGAGGTGGACGGCTGCTACTGGCATTTTGCCTATCCCCTGGAGGACGGCTCGGGGGAAATCGTCGTCGCCACCACCCGGCCGGAGACCATGCTGGGCGACACGGCGGTCGCGGTTCACCCCAAGGATGAGCGGTACAAACACCAGGTCGGCAAGTGCGTGCGCCTGCCCATCGTCGGACGCCCCATCCCGATCGTCGCCGACGACTATGCCGATCCAGACAAGGGCTCGGGCGCGGTCAAGATTACCCCGGCCCACGACTTCAACGATTTCAAGGTCGGCCAGCGCCACAGGCTGCCGATGATAAGCATCCTCGATACGTTCGCGCGGGTGAACGACAATGCGCCGGCGGACTATCGCGGGTTGGATCGGCTGGCGGCGCGCAAGAAGGTCGTCGAGGCGTTCGAGGCCCTGGGCCTGCTGCGCGGCGTCGAGAATATCCGCCATGTCGTGCCGCACGGCGACCGCTCCGGCGTGGCCGTCGAGCCCTATCTCACCGACCAATGGTGGGTGGACGCGGGGACCCTGGCCGGGCCGGCCATCGCGGCGGTGGAACAAGGCGCCACGGTGTTCGAGCCCCGGAACTGGGAAAAAACCTATTTCGAGTGGATGCGCAACATCGAGCCCTGGTGCATATCCCGCCAGCTCTGGTGGGGTCACCGCATCCCCGCCTGGTATGGCCCCGACGGGCGCATCTTCGTGGCCGAGACCGAAGCGGCGGCGACGGCGGTCGCCCTGGAGCACTATGGCCGCGCCGAACCCCTGCGCCAGGACGAGGACGTGCTGGACACCTGGTTCTCCTCGGCCCTGTGGCCGTTCTCGACCCTCGGCTGGCCGGACCAGACCGACGATCTGAAACGCTTCTACCCCACCGACACCCTGGTCACCGGCTTCGACATCATCTTCTTCTGGGTCGCCCGGATGATGATGATGGGCCTGCATTTCACCGGCCAGGTCCCGTTCCGGCGGGTGTTCATCAACGCCCTGATCCGCGACGCGGAAGGCGCCAAGATGTCCAAGTCCAAGGGCAATGTCATGGACCCCCTGGCCCTGGTGGACGCCTATGGCGCCGACGCCCTGCGCTTCACCCTGACCGCCATGTCGGGCCAGGCGCGGGACATAAAGCTATCCACCCAGCGCATTGAAGGCTATCGAAATTTCGGCACCAAGCTTTGGAACGCGGTGCGCTTTTGCGAGATGAACGGCTGTATCACGGTCGCGGGGTTCGACCCCGGCGCGGCGCGCGAGAGCGTCAACCGCTGGATACGCGGCGAGACGCTCAAGGCGGCCAGGGCGGTGACGGCGGCGCTCGATACCTGCGCCTTCGACGACGCGGCGGGTGCGCTCTATCGGTTCATCTGGAATGTCTATTGCGACTGGTATCTGGAGGTCGCCAAGGCGATCCTGAACGGCGATGACGAGGCGGCGCGCGCGGAGACACGGGCCATGGCGGCCTGGGTGTTGCAGGTCGTTCTGAAACTTCTTCATCCGGTCATGCCCTTCGTCACCGAGGACCTGTGGGCCAAGACCGCGCTCCCGGGGGCGCCCCGCGACGGCCTGCTGATCGCCGCCGCGTGGCCCGATCTTCCCGAAGGCTATCTGGACCCTGCCGCCGAGGCCGAGATCGGTTTCGTGCTCGCCGCCGTGACCGAGGGCCGATCGGTGCGCGCCGAACTGAATCTGCCGCCCTCGGCCAGGCCGCCCCTCGTCCTGGTGGACGCCTCACCGGTTCAGCGCGAAATCTTCCACGCCCACGCCGCCGCCATCGCCCACACCCTCCGCGTCGGGGAAGTCCAATCGCAAGGCGCGGCCCCCGAAGGGTCGCTGACCTTCGTCGTGGAAGGCGCGACGATCGCCTTGTCGGTCAAGGGCTTCATCGATGTCGCCGCCGAACGCGCCCGCTTGGCCAAGGAGATCGCCGGCCACGCCGCCGACATCGACCGCACCGCCCGCAAACTCGCCAACCCCGACTTCATCGCCAGAGCCCCCGAGGACGTCGTCGAGGAAAACCGCCAACGGCTCGCCGAAGCCGAGGACGCCAGGGCCCGCTTGGAAGCGGCGCGGGACCGGCTGGCAGCCTTGGGGTAGGGTTTTTCGGCCGCCGACCGCCGTCATCGACCCCCGCCAGGGCGGAGCGTTAACGGCTGATTGACCAGCCCTTGCCATCCGTCCAAAGTGAGATAGGTTACACCTATCATCATCTATCTGATCTCACGAGGCCCCTATGTCCAGCGCCCTTCTATCCGACTTTCTGATGGTCGACCCGCGCGAACTGGGTCCGCGCGGGTCCCAGGCGCGGCCTCAGCCCGCCACGCGCCGCGAAGGATCGCCCGCGATTTCCGGTGATGAGGCCTATGCCGCGGCTTTTCAGGCCGCGCTCGCCGACGCCCTCGAAGAGACGTTGCGCCAGGACCCGACCTTCACCGGACCGTCCAGCGAAATGAGCGGCGTGGCCGAAACCGTTGGCGAATATGTCTCCGATCTCATCGCCGGACGATCGGTGGTGCTCCGGCTTGAGGCCGATCTGGCCGACAGCCCTCGCGCCGCGGTTAGGACCTTTTTGGAAAAGGTCCTGCGCGTTGCCGACACCCTCGAAACGAGCCGTCAGGAAGCGGCCATCGCCAAGCTGGCGGAGGTCATCCTTCCCGATTCCCTGGCCGGCGCCCGCGGCGCCTTGGCGGCGGACAACCTCGAACTCCGCGATCGGTTCGTCGCCAGGGTTGCGTGTCTCAATAGCGCCGAGGTCGGCCAGTTGGCCGGTCACGCCAGCCGCAATCCCTATGCAACCGCGGCGCGGTGGAAGAAGGCCGGGGACATCATTTCCGTCCATCATCGGGGCGGCGAATATTTTCCGGCCTTCCAATTTCGCGACGGCCGGCCAAATCCCACCCTCAAAAAGGTGCTGGCGGTGCTGCCGCATCGGCAAACCGCGTGGCAGCGGGCGCTGTGGTTCGTCTCGACCAACGGCTGGCTGGGCGACCGCGCGCCGGCCGATGTCCTGGACGATCCTCAGGCGGTCGTGGCCGCGGCCATGCACGAGGGCGGCGAGGTCATTGGGTGACGCCGAGGATCGCGCCGCGCCCCCCGGTCCCATTTCCCTCCGTCAATGTGCAGATTCTGAAGGCGGGCGGCGTCCTTCATCGGAATCACGCGCGCGGCTATGCGCCCGCCCAATTCAACCCCGGCCGGGGCGAGTCGATGCGTTTTTCGCCGTTTGACGACGCATCGGGCGCCTGTGTGCCGACCCTCTACGCCGCCACGAGCCGCGAGGCGGCGGCGTTCGAGACGATCTTCCACGACATCGACGCAAAAGCGCCGTTCAAGACCGTTTGGCTGGGCGTCGTGGAGAACCGCTCGGTAAGCCGGCTCGTCACCCGGCGCGATCTGTTCCTCGCCATTCTGTTCACGCCCGATCTCAAGGCGTGGGGATTGACGAGGGCCGATCTCATCGACACCCCGAAGTCCGCTTATCCGCGGACCGCATCCTGGGCGGGGGCGATCCACGCCGCCCATCCGAAGCTCGACGGTATGATCTGGACCTCGCGGCAATGCGATCCCGACCGTTGTCTGGTCCTGTTCGGAGATCGCGTTTCCGAAGCCGGGTTCGACATCGCTGAACGTCTCGATGTCGGCAAGGACGCCGGACTGCTTTTGGAATTGCGCGGCTTCGGAAGAAGGGCCGGAATTTTCATCCGATAGAGAGAGCCAACCCCACCAATCCCTGGCGCGAGTGACCGGACTTGAACCGGCGACCTCCGGCGTGACAGGCCGGCGCTCTAACCAACTGAGCTACACCCGCATCCGCGGAAACGCCGGCCCGGAAGGGTGGCGAGGCGCGCGGCTCTGATAGGTCCCGCCGCCCGCCGCGTCAACCGAGCCCAATCCTCAACCGCCGGCGCAGAAGGCGGCGACCTTGGGGACGGTGGGGACAGCGGGCGGGGGATCGCCGCTCAACTCGGTATTGCCCACGTAGCGGTGTCCGACGGCCTGGTATTTCGCCAGGGCGATGGCGTAGGCGGCCGTGGCGGCGTCGGCGAGCCTCTGACCCTCGGCCAGGGCGGCGTCGCGGGCCTTGGCGCAGGCGTCGGCGCCGTGGAAGATCGTCTGACTGGTCGCCGGGGGCTGATCGCCGGCCAGCCAGGTGAGGACGAGGGTATAGGTCGGCAAGGGCGTGGGCGACGCCGCGGGCGCGGCGGCCGGCGGGGTCGGCGCGGTGGCCGCGACGGGGGTGGGCGGAGTCTGACGCTGGCATCCGGTCAAGCCAATCGCGCCGACAGTCAGCAAGGCGGCCAAGCCGTGGCTACAGGCGCGCCCGGGCCGGTCGCTCGAGGCCGTCTTCGCTCGCGTCGTCGTGGGGTGTGGGTTTCGCAACGGGCGCCCCGATCCTTAAGGGACCATGGCACAGCCGCGGGAGCCCGTCACGTCCCTTTGCGCGCCAGGTTGGCGAACTATCGCCGCGCCGCTTCCTGGTCTATGGGCGGAACTCATGGCCAGCCGTCCGATCACGCCGTTCACCCTGGAGGCCTTCGATGGCGCGGCCATCGCCGCCTATCGCTCGCTCCCCTTTGGGCCGGCCAAGGGGATTGTGCAGATCGCCCACGGCATGGCCGAGCATTTTGGCCGCTACGCCCCTCTCACCCAGCAACTCACCGCCGCCGGCTTCGCCGTCTACGGCGCCGACCATCGCGGCCACGGCGCCTCGGCCGGCGTCCACGGCATGGGCGATTTCGGCTCCGGCGGCTTCCAGAGCCTGGTCGATGACATGGCCGCCCTGACCGGCGTGGCCAAGGCCCAGACGCCCGGCCGGCCGCTTGCCCTGCTTGGCCACAGCATGGGCTCGTTCGCCGCCCAACTCTATCTGCTCGACCACTCCGCCGAACTGGCCGCCCTGGTCCTTTGCGGCACGGCGGCGCTGGACAAATTGCTGGAGGCCATGCTGGCCGGCGGCGGGGCGCCCACTCTGGGATCGCTGAACGCCGCCTTCGAGCCGGCCCGCACGCCCTTCGACTGGCTGTCGCGCGACGCCGCTCAGGTGGACGCCTATCTGGCCGATCCGCTGTGCGGTATCGATATCGCGCCGGCCTCGACGGCCTCCCTGTTCACCCTGGGGGCGGGAGCGAGGATCGATCCCCGCCTGGCCGACGTCCGACCGGACCTGCCGATCCTCGTCCTTTCGGGCGAGCGCGATCCGGTGGTGGGGCCAGATCAGGCTTTCGCCCGCGCCCTGATCGACGGCTGGCGCGCCGCCGGCCTCAACCGCATCGACCACCGAATCTATCCGGACGCCCGCCACGAACTGTTCAACGAAACCTGCCGGGCCGAGGTTGAGGCCGATCTCATCGCCTGGCTGGACGAGGCGCTGGCGGTCTCAAGGCAAATCTGAAACCTAACCGGGGGGAGAAATATGAACCAGGACCTGATCTTCGCGCCCATGGGCGCCTTGGCGCTGCTCACCTTCGCCGTCCTGCTGCTGGTCCCCACCCTGCGCTTTCGCGCCGCCTTCGCCGGCCAGGTCACCGCCGAGGATTTCCGGCTGGGCGAGTCGGCGGCCGTGCCGCCGTACGTCTCGATCCCCAACCGCAACTACATGAACCTGCTCGAACTGCCGATCCTGTTCTTCCCGGCCTGCCTGATGTTCTACGTCACCCATCGCGTGGACGGCGCGGCCCTCGGCCTGGCCTGGGCCTTCGTCGGCCTGCGCGCCGTCCACAGCGCCATCCACCTGACCTACAACAACGTCTTCCACCGCCTGACCGCCTTCGCGCTGGGCAACGTGGCCCTGGCCGCCCTGTGGCTGATGTTCTTCGTCCGGCGCGGGTGAGGGGCGGTCGTTATTAGCGCGGGGTTTGTCAGCCAGCCCTTCGGTCGCAAGGAGCGGGCAGGATGCCCGCGCTACGCCGGCCCATCCAGCAGGCGCGTCACCAAGGCGTCGATACGGTCCGAAACGCCCGCCACGCGCAGGGCGCCGCGCACCAGGCTTCGGGCGCGGGCGAAGGGGGTCGCCTCGGGAATCGCGAAGGTCGCCGCCAGAGCCTCGGCCTCGCGGCCCGCCGCCGCCAGATCGTCGTGCAGGGCCGAGGCGGCGGAGAAGCGCGGAATGGGCAGGGTGAACATCACCTTGTCGAAGTGGCGGGCGCCGAAGAGGCCGCGGGCTTGCAGGGTCGCCACCCTTTTTCGAGCTTCCTCGCTATTCAGGATGGCCACGAGATAATAGCCCTCTTCCTCGGAATCGGGGCAAGTCCAATACAGCATATGGTCCACAACGCCTTCGCAATCACGCAAAAGGCACGCTGCTGGTTGGGTGCCCGATTTCGAATATATCACGCGAAGAGATGGTATCGGGAATTGTACTCCTAATTCGTTGTGATAGTTCAACCGTTGTACTAACGTAAATTTACCACTACTGCGATCATTCCATTCGCGTTCCGCGTGTTTCATCCAAGCCGAAAGGCCAGCCAACCCTTGGTTGGTGGCGGCTTGTGCATCTAGGACTGTTGAATTGGAGGAAACTGGTACAATGCCTTCAAAAACCGTCTGTATACGGAATGGTAATATGCTCTCCCCAAGATAGATCGGTCGAATGAAATCTCTTTCCACCGCGTACTCAAGATTCGGCAGACTCTTCCACGGTTCCTTGTCTTGAGAGCTTCGACGGCTCGCGACGACCGGCCGAAACGACGCGGAACCCAATCGTCCACTGGCCTTACGTTCGATCAACACGAACAGGCGCGGAAAGAGCGATGCTCCATTGCGAAACAAACGCGCATAAGCCGATAGTTTCGATTCGTGAACATTCGGCTCTGTTGACACCTCTGTCTTGAGCCGCTCGTCGGCGATCTGCTCGGAAGCGTCGCGCAGGGGCAAATGGCCCGCGTAACGGGTGACTCGCTCGGGAATCGGCGTCGCCGTCGCCCGCCGCCGTCCGATCAAGACGCAGGCCGGCACGGGAAACAATGGCTCGACCTGGTCAAGGTCCCAGGCCTCGTCCCAGGCGATACGGGCGCTCTCATAGCTGCCGGTCCTGAACGGCGCGTACTGGCCGCCGCGCAGGACGGCGCGCGGCAGGACGAAGGCGATGGTGCCGGTCGCCCGTAGATAGAGGCCGGCGGAGCGCACCGCAAACAGGGCGCAAAGGTCGTTCTGGGTCGCCATCTTGCCGCCGACGTAGATGCGCTCGCCCTTGGCCAGTTCGCGGAAGCGCTTCTGCAGACCCGGGGTCATGTGGCGAAAGGCCAGCCACGGCGGATTGCCGATCAGCACGCTCGCCCACCGCACCCCGGCCGAGAAGGTGAAGGGCCGGGTCAGATTGCGCGCCACATAGCCCCAGATGGTGTCGCGCCCGGTGCGCCTGAGCATGTCGTAGGTGAGGTAGGTCTTGGCCAGATCGTCCAGCGCCGCCTCCTCATGGCGGTTGGGGAGGCGAAGGTGACGCCGGCGGAACGCCAGCACGGCGCGGGAGCGGAACTGGGCGGCCGATTCCCCGGCGGCGGAAGCGGCGCGGACGTCCTCGATCAGTTGGTCGAACAGCGTCCCGTCTCTGGCCAGGGGTTCGGGGAAGGTGAGGATCGCCGCCCCGCTGGTGGTCGAGCCCCCGGTGGCCGCGCCGTTGACGATAGGACCGCCAGCCTCTCCCGGCGCCGCCGGCACGGTGATCACCAGCTCCTGGCGGCGCATGTAGCTTTGCACCGAAAGCTGCATGGAATCGCTCAGATAGACCGGGATCGACACCGGGCCGGATCGATCGGAAAGGGCGGGGGCCAGGGCCAGCAGATAGGTCACCCTCGCGATGATCACGGCGATCGGATGGATATCCATGCCGGCCACCAGGCGGGTGGCTTCCGACGCCCATTCGGTCTCCTCCAGGCCGCCGTCCCTGGCCTCGGCGAGAACCCGGCGGACGGCGTGGAACAGGAAGGTTCCCGACCCGCAGGCCGGATCGAGGACGGTCTGTTGCAGGGGCGTATCGATCGCCCGCGCCACCAGCTTCGCCGCCAGCCAGTCGGGGGTGTAGTATTCGCCGAGCCCGTGACGCTGATCGCGGTCGATCAAGGATTCATAGAGGATCTTCAGCACATCGATCTTCACCTCGCGCAGGCGGAAGCGGCCGACGTGGCGGGCCAGGCGGCGCACCAGGTCGGGACCGCCGGGGGCCAGCAGGATCCAGTCGAAAAAATCGCTCTCCACCGCGCCGAATACGCCCGCGGCGGTGAACACCCGTCCCGAAAGGATCTCCTCCGGATCGTCGGCTTCGACATCCATGATCCTGGCGGCGATCGACTTGGCGACGACGACCAGGAAGGTGTGCTGCAGCCAAAGATCGTCGTCCTCGATCTCGCGACCGTAGACCAGGGTCAGAAGCTGCGACCACAGCTGGCGTTGCA
>JBDTIW010000196.1:0-12111 GCA_039936215.1 Caulobacteraceae bacterium
TTCTTCCAGGCAACGATCGAGATAGGCCCACAGCCTTGGCATGAAGGCGAGGTAGCGCGGCTTGCCGTCCCGCGCCACCAGGCGCGCGAATAAGCCCAGGATGCGGACAATGTTGAGGGCGCCCAGGGCGTGGAAGTCGGCCATGAAAGCGTCCGCGTCCAACTCCGGATACGCCGCCAGATACCGCGCCAGCGCGGCCCGTTCGCGCTCGGCCGACACGTCCCGCCGGGCGTCGTGCAGCAGCATGGAAAGGTCCCACGCCGGGTGGGCGCGCAGGGCGTCCTGGAAATCCAGCAGGCCGACCCGCGCCGCGCCGGCCCGCTGTGGCAACCAGATCAGGTTCTCGGCGTGATAGTCACGGTGGCAGAAGACGCTCGCCCCGGCGACGCCCCCTGCCCTGACCGGCGCCCAGATCGCTTCCCACTCTCCCGCGGCGGCTTCGCCGAGGCTCAGGTCCGGCCGCAGGCGAGGCAGCCATTCGAGAAACAGATCGCCTGCCGTCTTCAGCGCCAGGCCGTCATAGGTCAGCAGCGGCCAGGACACCCCGCCGCCTTCCAGCACCACCGGCGGCGGCTTGGCGTGCAGGACGACGAGGGCGTCTACCGCGCCGTCATAGAGCGGCCCCTCGTCCATCCCCGCCCCGATCAGCCGCGCATAGAGATCGTCGCCCAGATCCTCCAGCACCGCCAGCCCCGCCGCCGGATCGCTGGCGACCACCTCGGGGGCCGAGAGGCCAAGGCCGCGCAGATAGGCGGCGCAGGCAACGAAGGCCTCGACGCGGCCGGCCGCCAGACGGGCCAGCGCGTTGTAGCCGAGCGCGGTCCGCTCAAAGTTCGTGGCGTCTGGCGGACAGGGCCGGCTTTCCACCGCCGGCGGCTGGTCCATCAGGATCAGGCTGGGGCCCGACGCCGGGAAGAGCCGCGCGTAGCAGCGGGTCGAGGCGTCGCCCGTCAGAGGCTCGCGCCGGGCCTCGCCCAGGCCGGCGGCGGCGAGAAACGCGCGGCGCGCCGCGTCGCGGTCAGACGTCAATCGGCAAATCCGGTGTGAGGGTGGCGCTGGTCATTTCGGTCTCGCTCGGCGGCGCCGCGCGAATCAGGCGCCGCGCCCAGGCCCGGCTTGCCACCGGGCGGAGAGCGGCTCAAGGCGTCCGCCAAGGCGCAGGGGGAGGAATTCGAATCCAGCCTTGTCAGACAAAAAGAGCGTCATCTACTCAATCAGCCCTTTGATGGCCGCCCCAGGTAACATTTACGTGTGTGGCGGAACGATGGCCAGTCTTGGCGCATTTGTGGCTATGCGAGCACTAGGCGCTCGACGCTCAATAAAAGGTAGCCAACATGAAAGCGTTCATTTCCCTCGCGGCGCTCGCCGTAGCCTCGTTTGGCTTCGTCAGTCCGGCCGCTGCTTACAAATTCGCTCCCGTGAATACGGCGTTCTCAGCCCACGGCGCGGTGACCGTAACGGCGGGCGCGGTGTCTCTTCCGTGCACGGCCGTGCTCCATGGCACGACGGTCGGCGGCGGGTCCATCACCTCGGCGTCCTTTAGCGGTGTCAGTTGCGGGGCGCTAACCGCCACCAATCTTCCGTGGAGCATGACGACCGGGAGCGTGTCCGGCCTCAGAATCCACGGCATGGCGGTCAACGCGGTGATTCTCGGGGTTTGCGGCCCGGGAAGCGTTGGCGGCACCCTCAGCGCATTCGGCAGGATCACGATTTCCAGCGCCAATCTTCCGGGCCTGATTCCATGCTCGGTCAGCGCGACGTTGCACACCACGCCACACCTGAGAATCGTCGGACACTAGAACGATAGGGGTCGAGACCGTGAGGTCTCGACCCCTTACCCTTGGCATAAGGTAACGCTTGCAGCCTTTGCGATGTTTGGCCCGTTGGTGGTCTCGGTACTCGCGAGCAATTGGAAAGCGCTGAGTCCGGCCCTATTCAGGCGTTGGCGCGAAGGTTCAACTTTCCTTTCACACACGGATCGGCCGGCCCTCCCACGCGCCGTGCGGGGTGAGTCTGGCCCTTCGCGCCTCGCCGTCGGCGGTCAGGTCCACGTCCAGGCGGTCGGGGGGCCGGTGATGGCCCAGGCGCTCGGCCCACTCGATCACCGCCGCCCCGTCGCGCAGGGCCTCGTCCAGGCCGATCTCATAAGCCTCGCCCGCCGACGTCAGCCGGTAGAGATCGAAATGGGCGATGACAAAGCGCGGCCCGCGATAGAACTGGACCAGGGTGAAGGTGGGGCTGGGCACCTCGCGCTCATCGGGCGAAAGGGCGTGGATCAGCCCCCGCGCCAGCACCGACTTGCCCGCCCCCAGGGGTCCGCTCAGGCAGATGGCCTCGCCGACCGCCAACGCGCCGGCCAGGGACGCCCCCAGGCGGGCGGTGTCCGCCTCGTGGTCGAGCCGAAAGTCGCCCTCGGCCGGGACGATCATGCGAACGGGCTTTCCGGGTTGGCCGGCAGGCCGCGTTCCACATAGGCCTTCATGGCGGCGGCCGCCTCGCCGGCGTCGGCGGGCAGGCGGCCGGGCGGGACGGCCGGCCCGATGGTCAGGCGGAAGGTCTTGCCGCGCTTGTTCAGCAGTTCGTGGAACAGGGTAATGTCGCGCAATTCGCCGGAAAAGCCGTCGAAAAAATGGAACAGGGACGACCGCGGGCCCGACAGGTGCATGGGCAGGATGGGCGCCGCGTATTTGCGCGCCACGGAAAAGGCGCTGCCCGTCCAGGCGGGATCGGCCAAGGTCCCGCCCCGTCGCCGCGCCAGCCGCCCGGCGGGAAAGACCACCAGCAGGCGCTCGGCCTCCATCGCCTCACGGGTGAGGTTTAGGGTCAGGCGGGCGCCGGCGCGGGTGCGCATCTCCTCCCGCCATTCCACCGGGATCAGCACCTCGTCCAATCCGGGGGCGACACGGCGGGCGTCGGCGTTGGCGTAGAACATCAGGTCGGGGCGCACGGCCTTCAGGGCGTCATACACCGCCACGCCGTCGGCCATGCCGGTGGGGTGGTTGCAGATCGCGATCGCCCGGCCGGGGCGGGGAACCCGCTCCAGGCCGCGAACCTCCACCTTGACGCCGAGCAGGTCCGAGATGAAGGCCAGGGCTTGCCGCCCACCGAGAGGCGCGATGGCGTCGGCCATCCGCCGCGCCTTGCCATAGTCCAGCAGGCCGTAGAGCAGCGGCCGGACGAGCGGCCAAGCGGCCCCGGCCGCCAGCCGGGGCGCCCGTTCGGCGATCAGCCGATCGACGATGTGCGCGCGCCGCGGCCCTTCGCGAATCAGTGACGGCGCGGCGGACTGATAGACCATGGCGCTCAACATGCTCGCCTCGCGGCCGATGGGGCAAGGGTCTCTTCGAGCGAGGCTTGACCGCGCCGCGCCGGGGGGCGAAGCATCGGCCAAGCCCCCGGGAGTTTCGCCATGCAACGCGTCCGTCGATGGTCTGCCTTCGCCGCCGTCCTCCTCGTCATCGCCGGGGGCGCCTGGCTATGGTGGAATTTCGATCTGCGCTGGCGCCCCCACACCATCGATAAGAACCAGGTCCAGATCGCCAGGATATTGGACGGCGCCGGCTGGGTGTCGCCGCATCTGCCGGGCCCCCGGCTCTACATGATCTCCTATCGCAGCTGCCCCGACTGCATCCGCTTCGAGAGGGAGGCCTTTCCCAAGCTGCACGCCGCCGGCGTCGACACCCGGGTCATCGTCATCGCCAGGGCCGACACCAACGGCCTGACCCGTTCGACCGCCCCCGAGCGCGCCACCGTCGCCGAGCTATGGCTGAACCGCGATTGGAATCTCCTGCAGCGCTGGCTGGCCGTCACCCCGCCGGACGCCTGGACCGCCCCGGGGCTCGCCCCCGCCGACGGCGACGCCGCCCGCACCGCCGTGGTCGAGACCGGCCGCAAGGCGGTGGAGGAGCTTCGCCCCCTGCTCAAGGCCAATGGCGTCAATTTCGCCTATCCCACCCTGATCTGGTGGACCAAGGCCGGCGTCATGCACGGCTGCGCCTGCGAGAAGGCGCAAAGCTATGGCAACGTGGAGCGGGAGTTGGGGGCGTAGGGGAGAAGGACCACCAAGCATTTTCGCCAATGCCCGGCCTGCGTGACGCCTACGATCAACGCCTCGCGGCCGGCGCCCTCACCGCCGATCCGGCCCAGGCGCCCGCGCTGGCGGCTCTGGAGCGGGTTGAAGCGGCCCTAGCCCAGGCCCGTCCACCCGGCCTGTTCCGCAAACCCGATCCGGTGGCGGGCGTCTATCTGTGGGGACCGGTGGGGCGGGGCAAGTCCATGCTCATGGACCTGTTCTTTGAGGCCGCCCCGGTGGAGGCCAAGCGCCGCGTCCACTTTCATGTCTTCATGGCGAAGGTTCACCGTCTGGTGAACGCCTGGCGGACCGGCGACGCGGCGGGGCGGCACGAGCAGTTTCGCCAGGCCAAGGGCGACGATCCCATCCCGCCGGTGGCGCGCCTGATCGCGCGCGAGGCGCGGCTGCTGTGCTTCGACGAGCTTGAGGTCACCGACATCGCCGACGCCATGATCCTGGGGCGCCTGTTCGAGGCCCTGTTCGCCTGCGGCGTCACCCTGGTGGCGACCTCCAACCGGCCCCCGGACGATCTCTACCGCGACGGCCTCAATCGCCAGCTCTTTGTCCCCTTCATCGCCATGCTGAAGGCGCGGATGGAAGTCGTCGCTGTGGACGGCGACCACGACTATCGCCTGGGGCGCCTGCGCGCCGCCGGAACCTGGTTTTCGCCCATCGGCCCGGCCAGCGAGCGCGCCTTCGATGCCTTGTGGCGGGAAATGCTGGGCGCCGACGAGGAGACCGGCGCGACCCTGGAGGTTCTCGGGCGGCGGGAACACTGGCCGCGCGCCGCCGGCGGCCGCCTGCGCGCCCATTTCAACAGCCTGTGCGTCCACGCCCTGGGGTCGGCCGACTATCTGGCCATCGCCCGGCGATTCCACATCGTCTTCATCGAAGCGGTCCCCAGGCTCACGCCGGACATGCGCAACGAGGCGCGGCGCCTGGCCACCCTCATCGACACCCTCTACGAAGCCCGCGCGCGCCTAGTCGTCCTGGCGGCGGGCGAGCCCGACGCCCTCTATCCGGCCGGCGACCAGGCTTTCGAGTTCCAGCGCGCTGCCTCCCGCCTGGCCGAGATGCGCTCGCCGGCTTGGCTGGAAAGGGTGTCGGCTATTTGAACACGTTGAAACTATAGGTGAGGCTCAGGCCCGCCGAGAGGTCATTGGGCGAGCCGGCGACTTCGATGATCGGGCTGACGGCCGCCGTCTTGGCCAAACGATGATAGCCGACATCGAAGGTGGTCACCCAGCGTTTGCTGAGGTGACGGGCGAGCGCCACCTCCACGCCGGTGTAGCGCCGGCCGCCGCCGGGTTCATAGGGTGTGTTGATGAAGGGCGCGCGCGCCGCCTCCGCGGGCGTGACCCCGAAATAAGTGTCGAAATAGGTGGCGTCGCCATAGCCGATCCTGGGCCCGATCGAGGCGCTCCAGCGCTTGCCGGTGTGGACCAGGTCAAGCGCCGCGTCGCCCACCCAGCCCTGATGGCCGACGATTCCGCGCCGTCCTTCGACGCGGCCGCGCAGCCAGTTGGTGGGCCAAAGCTCCAGAAAGGCCCCTGGCTCGGCGGCGAATCCGATCGTGTCCAGACCGGTCAGCTTGCCCGTGTCCCCGCGGCTCAGGCGAAAGCGCACCAAAGGGCCGGCCACCACATAGCGGTTGGAGATCAGGGCCAGGGAGCTGCCGCCGTCCGGGGGCTCGAATCGGTCGGGGCTGTCGGCGCGCCTTACGCTCAACATCGGCGAGGGCACGAAGACGTCGTGACCGGCCCCTTCGTAGGGCGGATAGGCGGCGATCCGCCCGCCGACGGTGACGATCCACCCCTCCGCCCGCGCCGCGCCGGTCGTCAGGCCGCTCGCCAAGCCAATGAGCAGCAATCCAAAAGAGCAATGTCGCCCGTGCATCGATGCCTCGCCTTTATGCTGGCTTAGCGGAACGGCGGCGCGCGCGCCAAGTTCCTTTGCGCGCCGACGCGTCCTTTAAATCGGTCGCCCAGCCCCTCGCGGGATGGTAGGCGAACGGGGTGGTCTTTTCGAGGGGCAGGGGCCTTGCCTTTCCGCCTGGGTGTTCGCGCGGCCGTAACCTCGGGCGCCTATCTGGTGACGGCGCTGGCCGCCGCCGTGGCGATCCTGGTCCTGCGCCGGACGATCTCGCCCGCCGCCCTGCAAGGCGCCCTGGGTTTCTTCTTCATCGCCGCCATCGCCGCCGGGATAGAGCCGGCCACGGTGAAGGCGGCGGTGCTTCGGGGAGGTCCGGACGGCCCTCTCCCAGCGACCGGCGCGTCGGTCTATCTGGCCGTCGGCGCTGTGAAGGCCCTGGCCGCCGCTCCGCTACTGGCCATCCTGTGGCGCTTCGCCGATCCGCGCATCCCGCTCGCCGACCTCCTCTGGCTGCCGGCGGTCGCCCTGGCCGGGTTCGCGGCCACCGATCTGCGCGTTCTGTTCGACCTCCGGGGCCGCCACGCGGCGGCCATCTGGCTCAAGCAGGGCAGTCTGGCCGGAGGCCTGGCGGTGCTCGCCGTCCTGGTCGGGGCCGGGCTCCCCCTGTTCTGGGCCATTGGCGTTTCGACCGGCGCGCGCCTTGGCCTGGTCGCCTGGGTCGTCGCCGCCCTGCCCAGTGGAAAGGCGCCGGTCCGCTTCACGCTGATGAGGCGTCTCTTGGGCGACGTGCGCTGGATGGAACTGGCCGCCGCCTCGGTGGTGGCGGCGCTGAGCGGCTCGACCGACCGGATTCTCGCCCTCCGCTACCTGCCGGCGCCGACCTATGCGAGCTACTTCCTGCTCTATGAGCTGTTCAGCCGGTTCTGGCTCCTGCCCTATCTGCTGACCCCGATCCTTTTCGCCCGCCTCGCCTCCGGCCGGGAAAGCACCGTCTTCATTCGACGCGCCTGGCTGGGGACCGCGGCGGCCGGAGCGGCGTTCGTGGCGGCCGCCGCGGGCGCCGTCTTCCTGACCCCGGCCCTGCTTGATCGTTTCGTGGGAACCGCCTTCGGGCCGCCCGCCATCGCCTTCGCCGCCGCCGTGGTGATCGGAGCCCTGACCCAACTTCGCATCGCCGAGCTTCAGGGCCGCGGCGCGGCTCGCCGGGCGATCGTGGTCGTCGGACTTTGTGCGGTCTTTTCCGCCGTGGCGTTCTTCGTCATGGTCCGCCACATGGGCGCGACGGGCCTTATGATGGCGTGGCTCGTCAAGTCGGTGGTGGAGCTGGCGGCGGCGATCATGGGAGGGCGTCCTGGACTGGATCGAGAACGCCTGTAGCTGCGCCGGGTCGCCGACGGCTGGGATCCTGTTCGCGGTTCGCGACCTCAATTTCCGGGCCGTGGCGGCGCGCGGCATGATGGTTCGCTGCGAGGATTGCGGAGCCCTCTATCCCGACGCGTGGCCCGCCGACGACGGCGCCGCCAGGGCGATTTACGCCGGCTACTACACGGCCCCACGACGGCGCTGTCCGTGGCGAGCGTGGTTTCGACGGCTGACGGATTGGACGCGCCGGCCCTATCTCGACCGCGGCGCGCCGGCCGACGCCCGCACCATTCTCGACTACGGTTGCGGGGCCGGAGATTATCTGGCCCGCTTCGCCGACCGCGCCGGCTTCGGAACCGACCTCATCGCGCCCGAGACCGGGGCCGTTGCCTTCACATGGCTGGCCCCGGGGGAGATCGGCAAGGCGGCGCCCTTCGACTGGATCACCCTCGGTCATGTCCTCGAGCATCTCGCCGAGCCGGCGGCCGTGTTGGCCCGCCTGGCCGCTCGCCTGGCGCCCGGCGGCGGCCTGTGGATCGCCACCCCCAACGCCGACAGCTTTCTTTTCACGGCCGCGGGTCCCTGCGCGCGGGATATCGACTTTCCCCGCCACCGGGAGATCTTCAGCCGCCGGGGTATGGAGCGGCTGGCGGCCGGGGCCGGCCTGACCTGCCAGTTCGCCTCGCCGCCCCGCCTCAACGCGGTCCTGAACACAGCCGCCACGGTGCGCAACATCCTCCGAGACTCGGAACGCGGAGTGGCCGTCCGCGCCGGCCTGGCGCTTCGAACCCTGCTGGCCCTGGCGGTTCATCTGGCCGAGGCCCGGCCGTCGCGTGACCGCGACTCGCCCGAACTGATCGCCATCTGTCGGCGCGCCGCCAGCGATATCCCTTGAGGCGCCCAGGGCGGAATCGCGCCTATAGTGGTGGGCCATGCCGATCCGCCGCCTGCCGCTCGATATCGTCAACCGCATCGCCGCCGGCGAGGTGGTGGAGCGTCCGGCCAGCGCGGCCAAGGAGTTGATCGAAAACGCCATCGACGCCGGCGCGACGCGCATCGAGATCCAGGCCGAGGGGGGCGGCCTCACTCGCATCCTGGTCGCCGACGACGGGGCGGGCGTGGTCCAGGGTCAGCTTTCCCTGGCCATCGAGCGCCACGCCACCTCTAAGCTCACCGCCGGGGCGGGTGGCGACTACGATCTGCTGCATATCGCCACCCTGGGATTTCGCGGCGAAGCCCTGCCGTCGATCGGGGCGGTGGCCCGTCTTTCCCTGGCGTCGAGGGCCAGGGGCGAGCGCGACGCCTTCGCCATCGCGGTCGATGGCGGCGCGGTGGGCCATGTCGCCCCCTGCGCCTTCGCCGAGGCCCATGGCGCGCGTGTCGAGGTCCGCGATCTCTTCTATGCCACCCCGGCGCGGCTGAAATTCATGAAATCGGCCAGGTCCGAGGACATGGCCATCGTCGAGGCGGTCAAGCGCGCCGCTATGGCGCAGGAGGCGGTGGCCTTCGCCCTCGATCTCGATGGGCGGCGGGTGCTCCGCCTGCCCGCCGAGGCCTCCGGACCGGATGGGCGACGGGCGCGGCTGGCCGCCATCCTCGGCCGGCCCTTCGCCGACAACGCCCTGGCCATCGACCAGGAACGCGAGGGGATGCGCCTTTCCGGCTATGCCGCCCTTCCCACCTACAACCGCGGCAACGCCGCCCATCAGTATCTGTTCGTCAACGGCCGGCCGGTGAAGGATCGGCTGCTGCAGAGCGCCCTGCGCGCCGCTTACGCCGACTTCCTGGCCCGAGATCGCCACCCGGCCGCCGTGCTCTATCTCGACCTCGATCCGACGGCCGTGGACGTCAATGTCCACCCGGCCAAGGCGGAGGTGCGGTTCCGCGACGCGTCCCTCGTGCGCGGCCTGATTGTCGGCGCCTTGCGTCATGCCCTGGCCGGCGCGGGCCATCGCGCCTCGACCACCGTGGCCGCCCAGGCCCTCGGGAGTTTCCGCACCGGTCCTTCGGCGGCCGGCTTTTCGGCCTGGCGGACGGGGGGATGGACGGCGCCGGCCGAGACCGATCTGCCCGGCTTCGCCGGCGTCTCGGCGCGGGCCGAACCGTGGGTGGGCGCTCCGGTCGAAGGCGAAGGCCCGGCGTCTATAGGACCGGGGCCGGACGAGGCGGCGGACTTTCCCCTGGGCGCGGCGCGGGCGCAGGTTCATGAGACCTATATCGTCGCCCAAACCCGCGACGGGGTGGTCATCGTCGACCAGCACGCCGCCCACGAGCGCCTAGTCTATGAGCGCATGAAAGGCGAGATGGCGGCGGGCGCCGTGGCGCGCCAGGCCCTGCTCCTACCTGAGGTCGTCGAGCTCGATCCCGCCGAAGCCGAGCGGGTGTGCGCGCGGGCCGGGGAACTGGCCGTCCTGGGCCTGGTGGTCGAGGCCTTCGGGCCCGGCGCCGTCCTGGTGCGCGAGACCCCCGCCCTCTTGGGCGACACCGACGTAGGGGGCCTCATCCGCGACATCGCCGACGACCTGGCCCAGAACGGCGCCGCTCTGGCCCTGGGCGAGCGACTGGAGGCGGTGTGCTCCACCATGGCCTGTCACGGCTCGGTGCGGGCCGGCCGGCGGCTCTCCGCCCCGGAGATGAACGCCCTGCTGCGCCAGATGGAGGCGACACCCCATTCGGGCCAATGCAACCATGGCCGCCCGACCTATGTGGAGCTGAAGTTGGCCGACATCGAGCGGCTGTTCGGGCGGCGATGAGGCCTGACGCGGATCACGCCTTGAGGAATTCCACCCGCGCCGCGCCCCAGGTTCGCCCATCCAGGACTTCGTAGTCCGGGACCTGCAACGGCGCCTCGCCGGCGCCCCGCTCGACGACGACCAGCGCCCCCGGCGCCAGCCAGCCGCCGGCCGCCAGGGCGGTGAGGGCCGCCTCGCTGATGCTCTGGCCGTAGGGCGGATCGAGGAAGGCCAGATCGAACGGCGCCTCGGCGGCGTCGACGGCGCCCAGCCGCATCGCGTCGCGCCCATCGACCCGCGTCCGATCCCCGAGCCGTAGGGTTTCGATGTTTCGCGAGATGGCGGCGCGCGCCGCCGGGTCGGAATCGACGAACAGGCAGAAGGCCGCTCCGCGCGACAGGGCTTCCAGTCCCAAGGCCCCGGCCCCGGCGAACAGATCGATCGCCCGCCGCCCGGCCAGGCCCGGCGACCACGCGGCGTGTTCCAGGACGTTGAACATCGCCTGGCGGGCGCGGTCGGCGGTGGGGCGGGTCGAGTGTCCCTTTGGCGCCACAAGGGCGCGCCCGCGATGCATCCCGCCGACGATCCGCATGCGATTGTCCTTTGGATTTGGCCCTCCCTAGCCGATGAGGTGGGATCAGGGCAAAGCGGGATTTTCCATGGGCGTTCGGGGCGTTTGGGCGGGATTGGCGGCATCGCCCTTCCTCGCCGACGTGGCCCGCAAGGACCGCGATCCGGGGCGCCTTTTCGGAACCGTCGCGGGCGGGGTGATCGTCGGCGGGGTGGCCGCCCTGGCGGCGATGATCCTCATTCTCGCCGCCTATACCATCGTTGCCGGCCTGGGCGGCGAGGGCATGGCCGGCCTGCGCGCGGTGGCCATCAGCTTCCAGAGTCTCGCGCCGCCCGATCTGGGGCTCACCGTTCTCGAACTGATGGTCGCGGCGAGCGTCAACGGCGCCTTCGCGGCGGCCTTCGTGGCCGTGGCCGCCCTGCTCGCCGGCCATCCCCTGCACCACTACGTCACCGCGGCCAGGCGGGTGCGCTGGCGCCTGTTGGGGGCCGGCCTTCTTCTGTCGCTGATCGTGCTGGGACCGGTGATCGCAGTCGACCGTCTGCTGTCGAGCGAGGCGGGGACCATGCCGATCCTCGGCGTGGCGCCCGGCCTCGCCGGTCGGGCCGGCTATGGCCTGGCCGCCTTGTTGCTCATCCCTGCCGCCGCGGCCGAGGAACTGATCTTTCGCGGCTGGCTCATTCGCCAGCTGGCGGCCTTCACGCGCCGGCCGATCCTGCTCATCGGCCTCAGCGCCGGGGTGTTCTCGGCCGCCCACCTCGATATCTCGGCTCCGGATCTGGGGCTGAACCCCGACGATTTTCTCACCCGGGCCCTTATGGGAGCCGGGTTCGCCTACATGACCCTGCGCCTCGGCGGCATCGAGTTTTCCACCGGCGCGCACGCCGTCAACAATATCCTGATCGTGCTGTTCATCGAGCCCCTGACCTTGCGCGCGCCATCCGGCGCCCCGGGCCTCTCTTCCGGGTCCCTGCTCGAGGACCTCGCCATGGTCGCCGGCTATGTCGCGATCACCGAGGCGGTGGTTCGCGTGGCCCTGCTGCGGCGGTGGGCGGGGGTGAGCGCCGACGAGGTCGCGGCCCCGGCCCCTCGCCCAGGCTAGAAGGCCGGCGCGCCAGGATCGCGGGATGGCTCGACTCTGGGGCCGCCTGGGCCTTATTCTGCGCCGTCAGATCGGGAACTTGGGAGGAATTTACAATGCGCTGGACGACACTCGCCCTCGCCGCGGCGGTTCAACTGAGCGCCACCGCCGTCTTCGCCGCTTCGAGCCTGCCGCCGCTCGGCCTGGACGAAGTCGATTTCCACGCCATGCCCAAGTCCCAGGCCGGGGCGCAATTCTATCCCGCCGAAGCGCTCAAGGCGCGGGTCTCGGGTCACGCGACCGCCATCTGCACGGTGCAGGCCTCGGGCGATCTGACCGCCTGCGCAATCACCGAGGAGACGCCGCCGGGCTATGGCTTCGGCGCCAAGGTGCTGGAGACGGCCCAGTCCATCCGGGTCTA
>JBDTIW010000197.1:0-3542 GCA_039936215.1 Caulobacteraceae bacterium
GGCGCTATTTCAAGCCCGACTGGAACATCGACGAGACGATGGTGAACGGTCAGGCGGTGGGGGTGCGATGCGAAACCGTCTGGCGCTCGCCATGGGTCAAGCTGCTGCGCTTCCGGCGCGATGCCGACGACATGCGGCGCGCCGGCGCGCCGGCTGAGACGCCGGCCGTGCTGATCGTGGCCCCGCTATCGGGGCATTTTGCCACCCTGCTACGCGGGACGGTGCGCGCCTTCCTGGCCGATCACGACGTCTACATCACCGACTGGTCCAACGCCCGCGACGTGCCGGTGCTGGAGGGCCGGTTCGACTTTCACGACTATATCGACGCGGTCGGCGACATGCTGCGGGCCATCGGCAGGCGCTGCCATGTGGTGGCGGTCTGCCAGCCCGGCCCGCCGGTCCTCGCTGCCGCGTCGCTGATGGCGCAGGACGAAGACCCGCTGCGACCGGCCAGTCTGACCTTGATGGGCTCGCCCATCGACGCGCGCCTCTCGCCCACCGTCACCAACCAGCTTGCCGAGGCGCGGCCCTTCACCTGGTTCCAGTCCAACATGATTTACACCGTGCCCGTCCCCTATGCGGGAACCTTCCGGCGGGTCTATCCGGGCTTCGTCCAACTCTACAGCTTCATGTCCATGAACGCCGACCTCCATCAGGAGGCGCATCGGCGCTATTTCGCCAATCTGGTGCGCGGCGACGGCGATTCGGCCGAGCGACACCGGGAGTTCTACGACGAATATCTCTCCGTCCTCGATTTGAGCGAGGAGTTCTACCTGCAGACCGTGGATGTGGTTTTTCAGCGCCATCTGCTGGCCAAGGGCGAGCTTGTCCATCGCGGGCGGTGCGTCGATCCGGCCGCCATGACTGATATCGGCGTGATGACCGTGGAGGGTGAAAACGACGACATTTCCGGCGTCGGCCAGACCCAGGCCGCCCATGGCCTGGTCGTCAATGTGCCAGCGGCCATGCGCGCGCTTTATGTGCAGCCGGGCGTCGGCCACTACGGGGTGTTCAACGGCCGGCGGTTCGCCGCCGAGATCTACCCCCGGGTGCGCGATTTCATCGCCCGCCGCGAAGAGACTTTGCCGGCCGCGAATCACCGCGTATCGCTGGACCATGAATCTTTTCAAAGCGCGCCACTTCGACGGCGAGCGGCTTGATCTCGGCGGTCTGCCGATCCGCCTGAGCGTCAACCGCCGGGCGCGGCGGGTGTCGCTGCGCATCGACCGGTCGGGCCGCGAGGCGATCGCCGTCGCGCCTTCGACCCGCCGCCTCGCCGACGCCGTCGCCTTCGCCCGCGCGCGCCGCGCATGGCTGGCCGACCGACTGGCGCATCTGGCCGCCCAGCGCCTCGGCCATGCCGCCCAGCCCTTGGCCCTGTTCGGAGAACCCCTTCAGCTTGTGCCGGACGGGCGCCGCCCGCACCTGATCGCGGCCTGCGGCGGCGCGCCCACGCGTCTGGTGGGCTGCGGGGCGGACGAGATCGATCCCCAACTGGTGGCCCGCGCCGTCAAGCGGCGGGCGCTGGAGGTCTTTCAGTCCCGCGTCGAGGTCCATTGCCAGGCTCTCGGCGTCGCCGCCCCTCCCGTCGCGGTCATGGACGCGCGCACCCGCTGGGGATCCTGCACCCCGGCCAGGGTCGGGCGCGCCGCATCCATCCGCCTTTCCTGGCGCCTGGCCCTCGCCCCCTTCGTCGTCGCCGACTACGTGGTCGCCCATGAATGCGCCCACCTTCTCGAGGCCAACCATGGTCCGGGTTTCTGGGCTCTGGTTCGGGGTCTGGTGGGCGACGAGAAGCGCCATCGGGCCTGGTTGCGCGCGGAGGGCGGGCGGCTGCACGGCTTTGGCTGTTGATCGCGATCAGCCGGCGCACGGCTACGGAATCCCACAATGGCCGGGTTGCTCGGGACGGCCTCACAATTTCGTGATCGCCCGCCGCCCAAAACTCCGCTTATCTGCGGCGCCATGAGGCGAGGCTTGCTCCTGTTGACGATATGCGCCGCTTGGGCGCTGGCCTGTCCGGTGCTGGCGCGCGCGCCGGTGGTGGTCGAATTGTTCACCGCCCAGGGCTGTTCGTCCTGCGTCAAGGCCAACGCTTACCTCGCCCGTCTGGCCGACCGGCAAGGCGTGATCGCTCTCACCTGGTCGGTAGACTATTGGGACTATCTGGGCTGGAAGGACACCTTCGCCCAGCCGGAATTCGCCGATCGCCAGCGCGCCTACGACAAGCATTTTGGCCTTCGCGATGTCTACACCCCGCAAGTCATTGTCGATGGCGCAGCCCAGGCTTCGGGGGACAAGGCGGCGGCGGTGGAGGGCCTTATCCGGGAGGCGCGCCGCGCGCCGTTGAAGCGACCGGCCATGGCGTTGCGCGAGGACGGCAGGATCGCCGTGGGTTCGGGCGCGCGCCCACGCGGCGGCGGCGAGGTGTGGCTGATCCGCTTCGATCCCCGCGAACAGGACGTGGTGGTGAAGGAGGGGGACAATCGCGGGGCCACGATTCCGCATCGCAACGTGGTGCGCCAGCTCGTTCGCCTGGGCTCCTGGTCGGGGCGACCGGTGACCTTCAAGCTGCCGACCGCAAGCGAGGAGGGCCTCACCACACTCGTCCTGGTCCAGCCCAACCATGGTGGCCGCGTCCTGGGGACTCTGGAAAGCGATGCCACAAAAGGCGTGGACTGAAAACAAGCCCCCGCGACCGGAGGGGACAGGTCGCGGGGGCTTTGGATGGGGTGCGCCGGCCAACCAGAGCCCGCAAATCCAGGGGGCTGGGGGGGCTGTTCAGGTTCCGGGACCCGCAGGTGCTCCGATCGACCGACCACTCCAGGATCGGGGTTCAAGCGGGCGTCCGCGCGACGGAAATAAGGTGATTTCAGGGCGAAAAATGAAGAGCCATTAATCTTTCGCCGACTGTGCCCGCGCGGTCACGGCGCGCCGGTCCCGAAACGCAAAAGCCCCGCGACCGGAGGGGAGGGGCCGCGGGGCGATTGAGGCTTATCGTCGGCTGACCGAAACCCCGCGATTCCAGGGGGCTGGGGGGCTGTTCAGAACCGGAACCGCTCAAGTCCCGATCAACCGACGCCCGCGAAGATCGGGGCTCAACCGGGCGCGCGCTGGGCCGAAACAAGGTCATTTCACGGCGCCGCAACACGAAGCCCGTTCGTGACGCCACGTCCCTGTCACGCGCCTGTCGCGCGCCTCGCCAAACGACCTGCCGCGCGCTAGGCTCCGATTCGCATGGTCCTCGATCCAGCGCAGCAGCATCCCTCGCCGGGGTCACAGGCCGGTGTCGTTTTCTTCGAGCGGCGGGAGCTCAATCAGCTACTCAGCCTCTACGGCCGCATGGTCGCCGCCGGCCATTGGCGCGACTACGCCATCGACGGGCTGAAGGACGCGGCGGTGTTCTCGGTCTTCCGCCACGCCAGCGAAACCCCCCTCTACCGGATCGAAAAGCACCCCGCTCTGGCCCGCCGCCAGGGCGCCTGGAAGGTGCTCGCCCACGGCGGCTTGGTGGTGAAGCGCGGCCACGACTTGGCCCACGT
>JBDTIW010000198.1:0-9240 GCA_039936215.1 Caulobacteraceae bacterium
TCGCCCCGACGCCCCAGCGGGCGCGGTCGGGAGGAATCTCGGTCGTCTTCACCCAGGTCCCGTTGGCGTAGGCGAAGAAATCGTCGCCGGGGGCCACCGCCGCATCCATGCCGGCCCGGTCCACGCCGGCGCCCGGCGTGGCCGTAACACTCGGAGCCGGCGCGGCGGCGAGGATGAACAGGCCGGCGACAAGGGCGGCGGGCGGGATGAGAATTCGAGGCGGGACGAACATGGGGGACTCGCGGGTCTGGTTAGGGACGGCCACGGCGACGTTAAAGGATGCGCTGCGAACCACAAGATGGCGGCGCGTGGCAACAATGAACCACGAACTTCTCGAACCTCACGAACGGATTCTCTTGGTTCGGTTCGTGGGGTTCGTAAGGTTCATGGCTAAAACCTGCCGCCGGCGTGAGGCGGAGCCGAAGTCCCGACCCCACGGCGATCGGTCTCCCCACTTGACGGGACGACGGCGTTGCGGCGAAGGTTCTTGCGCAAACAAAAGCGGGAGGCTTGCATGCGTCGATCTTTCATCGCCGGAATGGCCCTGGCGGCCATCCTGACCGGCTCGGTGGCCCAGGCGGCCGACACGCCGGCGCCCATCGCCGCCGCCGTCGCCGACTCACACCGGCCGGCGGACGACACGGCCCGCGACACCGCGCGCAAGCCCGCCGATATGCTCACACTGGCCGGCGTCAAGCCCGGCGACAGCGTGCTGGAGATCCTACCCGGCGGCGGCTATTTCACCCGCATCCTCAGCAAGGCGGTGGGTCCCAAAGGGCACATCTACGCCGCCATCCCCGACCCCAAGTCGAAATTCGCCGAACCGGCCGCCGCCGCCATCGCCGCCGATCCGGCCTATCCCAACGTCAGCGTGATCCAGATGACCGCCATGGCCACCAGCGGCTTGCCGCCGCTCGACCTCATCTGGACCTCGCAGAACTACCACGACCTGCACCTTAGCGTGGTGCACATCGACGTGGCCGCCCTGGACAAGCTGTGGTTCAGCCTGCTCAAGCCCGGCGGGACCCTGCTCGTCATCGACCACGCCGCCCTGCCCGGCTCGCCGGTGGTGGCCACCGCCGACAAGCTCCATCGCATCGATCCCGCGGTGGTGCGCCAGGAAGTGGAGGCGGCCGGCTTCAAGCTCGACGGCCAATCGGACGTGCTGCGCAACAGCGCCGACCCCCACACCGCCGTCGTCTTCGACCCCTCGATCCGCGGCAAGACCGATCAGTTCGCCTTCCGCTTCCGCAAGCCATAGCCGGTCGCGCTTTTCGATCGCCGCTTGATTTTTGCCCCCGACGCGGCCTATTCTTGCATCCAGCGTCGGCGGACGTGGAGAGCTTGGCGGGAACCTTTTCGATCCCCTTGGCTTTTCGCTTGCGCAAGTTGAACGACGCCTCGTCTTCACCCAAAGGGACCCTTGACCATGACTTCCGAAGTTCTCCGCAAACTGCTCGTCGCCGGCGCCGCCGTCGCCGCCCTCTCCGTCGCCGCCTGCCAGAAGCCCGCCGACAAGGCCGCCGACGCCGCCGCCGACGCCTCCAACAGCGCCGCCGCCGCCTCGACGGACGCCGCCGCCGCCACCAACGCGGCCGCCGCCACGCCGGCCACCCCCGCCGACGCTTCCGCCACCCCGGCCGCCCCGGCCGACGCCACGGCCGCCGCCGCCGACGCCTCCAAGAACGCCGCCGACGCCTCCAAGGCTTCCAAGGACGCCTCCAAGGCGGCCATGGACGCCAACAAGAAGCAGTAGGCCGCTCGCGCTTCCAGCCAGTCTGGAAACCTGGAAAGGGCCGCCCGCTGGGCGGCCCTTTTTCTTGGCGCTGAAACTAGAGCCTGATCGCCTTGGACCGGAGAGATCCGGGGCGTGAATCTCTAAACGTTCGAATCTAGAGCAAGATCGTCACCGGTGGCGATTCCATCTAAATTGATCTTGCTCTAGGCTCTTAACCGGGCGGCGAGGGCCTTGACCTCGGCGGCGAGATCGCGGCGGCGTTTGACCGGCCGCCAGGAATCGGCGGGCTGCACCGGATCGCCCACATGGAAGGTGGCGATGAAGGTGGCCAGCGGCCCCAGGGTCACCGGCTCGATCGGCAGCAGCCGGCAATGGCCCGACCGGCGAAGCGCTTCCAACGCGGCGCCCACGCCCCCCTCGTCGCGCAGCGCGCCCTGCATGGTCTCGATGGAGCAACCCAGCCAATGGGCCAGCAGGCGGGTTCGGATGGCGTCGATCTCGACTCGCGAGGCTTCGGCGGTCTCGCCGGCCGCCTCCAGCGACAGATCGCATTCGCTGTCGAAGCCGGTGGAACGGTTGTTCATGTTGGCCGAGCCGATGCGCATGAGGACATCGTCGATAATCGCCAGCTTGGCGTGGACGATGATGGTGCGGCCGAGGGTGGTCACCGGGCTGTAGACGTGGAAGCGGCGGCGCCGGTCGGCCGCCTTCAGCCGCCTGATGAAATCCGAGCGGGTGCGGTCCATGGTCATCTGGTCGAACCAGCTGGGCGAATGCTGGGTCGAAACCAGGATCACCTCCGGGCCGTCCGTCTCTTCCAGACGCGCGGCCAGGGCCTCGGCCACGATCGGCGAGGTGAAATACTGGTTTTCCATATAGATGCAGCGCCTGGCCGCCGCGATGGAGGCCAGGCTGAGCATCTTGGATTCGCGAACCTCGGGCCAGCCGCGCCAGGCGCCGGCCGTGCGCGATAGGCCCACGGCGATGTCGTGGAAGTTCGGGCGCACGCAGTCGGGCCAGGCGTCCGGCGCGACCGGCTCGGGAGCGCCCAGGCTCTCGCCGGTGGCGCGCCGCCAGCGCTCGCGAAAAAGATCGCCCAGCGCCATGGCCGGCGGTCCGTCCACCAGGGCCATGACCTCGTGACGCGAATCGAAGCACTTGTTGTCGGAGGCCGTCTTTTCGCGCCTCGGATCGTCGTCCAGGTGCGCGGGGGTGTCCCAGCGGTCCGGCCCGATGTCCCCGCCGCCGCAGAAGGCTACCGCGTCGTCGATGACGATCATCTTCTGGTGGTGGCAGGCGCCGAGCGGCAGCTTGCCGTCGAGGACGAACTTCACCTTCGAGCCCTCGAAACACTTGCGGTCGCGGAGGGGAAAGAAGTTCTGCGTCGCCGCCACCGGCAGCGCCGCCTTCCAGCACAGCAGCCGCACGTCCAGGGCCGGATTTTCCGCCATCATCTTGAGGAAGTTTCCGAAGCGATCGCCGTCGGGGCCGCCGCCACCGGGTTGCGGATCGAACAGGGTGTCGGCCTCGAAGGCCCAATTGAGCAGATGGATCGATCGCCGCGCCTTCAACATGGCGGCCTTGGCGGCGGTGAAATAGACGGCCATGTCGATGAAGAAGGCCGCCCGGCCGGCGGTCTCGACCCGCCAGCAGGCGCCTGGGGATGTCAATATCACGGGCGCCCTCCAACCGGTGCGTCTATCAATGCGCGGCGCGCCGGTGCGTTCCGGGCCAGCGGGCGCGGGAAAATCAACCATCTCGCCCGTGGCTGGACGCCCGATCCGTCATGGCGCGAGAAAGAGCGCCGCGGAAGGTCTCCCCCGCCGCGCTTCGCTCGCAGGGGAGGAATGAAGTAAAGTCAGACGCCGCAAACCCTTCAACCCTCCCCTGCGCCGCTTCGCGGGGGAGGTGGCGCGCGGCTCTTTCTTGCCGCGTGACGGAGGGGGCGCAAGGCCACGCCAACGTCCCTACCGGGTGTCGGGTGGCACGGTCGCGCCCGTGGTTTCGCACTGGGCCTTGAGCGAGACCAGATAGGCGCCGTTGTGCGTCCGGAAGAAGTTGTAGAGCTTGTCATAGCTCGCCCCCGCGCCATAGCCGGCCCCCGACAGGGTCACCAGGGTCTCCTTGTCGGTCAGGGGCTCGAGGGTGACGATCTGGACGATGCTCGGATAGAGTTCTCCCCCCGGCAGGCCGGGCGGGGCGGCGATGTTGCGCAACACCAAAAGGCGCTCAGGCAAATAGGTGATGATCCGGTGGCGCACAGTCTGCGGTCCGTCCGGGGCCGCCTTGGCGTCGTCGCCCTCCTCGATCGTCCCACCGTTGCGCAGATCAATATGGACCAGCGGCGCGTTCCACGCCCTGATCGTCGCCTCGTCGGTGAAGGCCTTCCACACCCTCGCCGCCGGCGCCTCGACGACGATGGATTCCTGCAAGACCCGCTCGCCGTTCGACTCGGAAAACGAACTGTCCGTCACCCGCGGCGCCTCGGCGGCCAAAAGTGGCCCGGCTAACGCCAGGGTCGCGAGAGCCGGCCATGCGAACAACCTCGAAACGCCCATCGCCCGACCTCGTCCAGCGGTTGCGTTTGGCTTATCCGAGATCGGCATGTTCGGTATGGCGCCTCAGCCAAGCGGCGGCGTAGCCGCACAAAGGGGTGATTTTCAGGCCCTCGCGGCGCGCCTCGGCGACGACGCCTTCCATCAGTCGTCCCGCCGCACCCGAGCCGCGCAACGGCGGCGGCGCCTCCACATGATCGAGGATCAGCCGTCCCGCCGCCCGCCGGTAGTCGGCGAAGACGATGTGGCCGGCCTCCTCCAACTCGAATCTATGGGCGGCCGGATTGTCGTGGATCGGGGTCATGGCGGCTCCAAGCGGCGTCGATCGCGGGCGCCCGGTCATAGCGCCGTTTCCGTTGCGGCGAAATTGGATTTAAGCTTTTGGCTCCGGTCGAGGAGGGACGTTCCCATGCGGACGATCATGGCGATGACGGCGGCGGCCCTGACCCTGGCCGCCTGCGACAAGGCGCCGGGCGCCAGGCCGCTATCCGCCGGCCGCGCCTCCGCCGGCTCGGCGTCGATCGCCTCCGTCCGGCCGCCGACGCGGCGGGCGGGCCTGTGGCGGCAGACCATGACCCGCGATGGCGTGGAGCCGCCCATGGTCGGCACTATGCGAATCTGTCTGGATGCGGCCAGCGACGCGCGGCTGTCGGTGTTCGGCGGCAAGATCGGCAAGGCTCCGTGCGCCCGCCGCTCGGTGGGCCGCCGGGCGGACGGCGCCTATGTCTTCATTTCGACCTGCGATGTCGGCGGGGCCGGGGTGACGAACTCCACGGGTACGCTCAGCGGCGATTTCGTCTCCCGCTACCACGTCCATGTGGCGAGCCTGACCACGGGCTCGAGCATCCCCTCGATGAACGGCCGGCATGTCATCGATATCGACGCGACCTGGCTTGGCGCCTGCCCGGCCGGTATCGACGGGGGTGACGTGATCATGGCCAACGGCATGAAGGTCGACATGATGAGGCTCGGCGCGGTCGCCGGGGCGATGAGTGGGGGCGGTTAGAGCCTGATCGCCTTGGACCGGAGAGATCCGGGGCGTGAATGAGGCTCTAAACGTTTGAATCTAGAGCAAGATCGTCACCGGTGGCGATTCCATCCAAAGTGATCTTGCTCTAGAGACGCTCCACGGCCATCGCCACCGCTTCGCCGCCGCCGATGCACAGCGAGGCCAGGCCGCGCTTTTCGCCGCGCGCTTCGAGGGCCGAGAGCAAGGTGGCCAGGATGCGGGCTCCGGACGCGCCGATCGGATGGCCCAGGGCGCAGGCGCCGCCGTTGACGTTGAGTTTGTCGCGCGGGATGGCGAGATCGCGCATGGCGATCATGGCCACCGCCGCGAAGGCCTCGTTGACCTCGAAGAGATCGACCTCGCCCACCGACCAGCCGGCCCGCTCCAGGGCCCGAGCCATGGCCGGGACCGGCGCGGTGGTGAAGAGGGCCGGCGCGTGGGCGTGGGCGCCGTGGCCGGCGATGCGGGCGATGGGGGTCAGGCCAAGGCGCTCGGCGGTCGAGGCGCGCATCAGGACCAGGGCCGCCGCGCCGTCGCTGATCGAGGAGGCGTTGGCGGCGGTGATCGCGCCGTCCTTGGCGAAGGCGCCCTTGAGGGTGGGGATCTTGGCCGGGTCGGCCTTCAGCGGCTGTTCGTCGTCGGCCACGGTGACGCTCCCCTTGCGCCCGGCGATCTCCACCGGCACGATCTCGCGGACGAAGGCGCCGCTCTCCACCGCGTGGCGGGCCCGGGCGAGGCTTTCGGTGGCATAGGCGTCCATGTCGGCGCGGGTGAACTGATAGGCGGCCGCCGTCTCCTCGGCGAAGGCCCCCATCAGCTTGCCGGGCTCATAGGCGTCTTCCAGGCCGTCGAGATACATCGAATCGATCACCCGGTCGTGGCCGATGCGCGCCCCGGCGCGATGCTTGGCCAGCAGATAGGGGGCGTTGGACATGCTCTCCATGCCGCCGGCGACGATGATATCGGCCGAGCCGGCCGCCAGGGCGTCGTGGGCCATGATCGCCGCCTGCATCCCCGAGCCGCACATCTTGTTGACCGTGCTGGCCTGGACCGAGGTCGGCAGGCCCGCGCCCAGGGCGGCCTGGCGCGCCGGCGCCTGGCCGAGGCCCGCCGGCAGGACGCAGCCCATGAAGATCTGGTCGATCGCATCGGGAGCGACGCCCGCCCGCTCCACCGCCGCCCGCACCGCCGCCGCCCCCAACTGGGTGGCGCTGGCCCCGGCAAGGGCGCCCTGGAATCCCCCCATGGGGGTGCGGGCGTAGGAGGCGATGACGATGGGGTCGGCGGTCATGAACGGGCTCCATGGAAAATGGCGGGCGAGGCGGCGGCGATGAAGCCCCCGCCCAGGACACGGCTGGGTTCGGCGGCGTCGTAGAGCACGCAGGCCTGGCCTGGGGATACGGCCTCTTCGGGGGCGTCGAACAGGACTTCGGTGTGGCCGGCGGCGGAGGGCCACAGGCGCGCCGGAGCGGGCGGTCTGGTGGAGCGTACGCGCGCCAGCACCGCCTTGCCGGCGGCGGCCGCGGCGGCCATGGAGGGTTCGTCGCCCAGCCAATTGCCTTCCTTGAGCGCCAGCGCGCCGGCCAAGAGCGCCTCGCGCGGGCCGACGATTACCTCGCGCCGGCCCGCGTCCAGGCGGACCACGAACAGCGGATCGCCCACCGAGACGTTCAGGCCCCGCCGTTGGCCTACCGTATAGCGGCTCACCCCCTGGTGGCGGCCCAGGATTCGTCCATCAAGGTGGACGATGTCGCCGGCCGGGGCGGCGCCCGGGCGCAGCTTGTCGATCACCGTGGTGTAGCGGCCCTCGGGGACGAAACAGATGTCCTGGCTGTCGGGCTTGTCGGCGATGGCCAGGTCCAGGGCGGCGGCGGCGCGGCGCACCTGCGACTTTTCCATATCGCCCAAGGGGAAGCGCAGATAGTCGAGCTGATCGGGCGTGGTGGCGAACAGGAAATAGCTCTGGTCGCGCGCTTCGTCGCGGGCTCGGTGAAGGCTGGGCGCCCCCTTGCCCGCTTCGCGGCGGACGTAGTGACCGGTGACCAGGGCCTTCGCGCCCAGATCGCGCGCCACCTCCAGCAGGTCGCGGAACTTCACCGTCTGATTGCACCGGACGCACGGAATCGGCGTTTCCCCGCGGCCATAGGCGTCGGCGAAATCCTCGATCACCGCGGCGCGAAACCGACTTTCGTAGTCGAGCACATAGTGGGCGATCCCCAGCCTGTGCGCCGCGGCGCGGGCGTCGGCGATGTCCGCTCCCGCGCAGCAGGCGCCCTTTTTTTGCGCCGCCGCGCCATGATCGTAGAGTTGCAGGGTGACGCCCACCACCTCATGGCCGGCCCGCGTCAGCAGGGCCGCGGCGACGGTGGAATCCACCCCGCCGGACATCGCCGCCACCACCCGCGCCCCGGCCGGCAGCTGGGCGGCGGCGCGCGCCAGGGCGACGGCGTCGTCAAGGTGGGTGGGGTCGGCCAGCATTGCGTCTTCCGGGTTGCGCGGCGCCCTATGTAGGACTTTGCCGGCGCGCTTGCGAGTTGCCGCCGCGCGCGCGCGCTGATAGCCATGGCGAAACCGCGTTGCACGGCGGGTTGAAGGGAATTTTGCGATCATGGGTCCAGGCAGGGCGAGGTTGAGCGACCGGGCGCGCCAGGGCCGGCTGTGGGGGGTCCTGACCTTCGATCGCCTGATCACCGGCCCGGTGATCCATCTGGTCTATTGGGCCGGGCTGGGGGTCATCGTCATCGCCGCCTTCTCGGTCGTCGGCGCGGCCATCGGCGTCGCTCTGCGCGAGGGAAGCTGGGCCGCCGTCCTGCTGGCCATACCGGTGCTGGTGATCGGCCTGCTGGTGGTCGGCGCGGCCGGTCTGATCTGGCGCGCCTTTTGCGAATTCTATGTAGCCATCTTCCGCATCGGCGACGATCTGGCCGCCCTGCGCCGCGGCGCCGAGATCCAGGACGCGGAGGTTCAGAACGCCGAGACTCGGGCGGCCGATGGTCAGGAAAATCCCTACCAGACCCTGGGCGCAAATCGGTAGCGCACCTTGGCGGCGTAAGCCTCGTAGCCCGGCAGTTCGGCGCGCAGCATCCGCTCCTCGCCGACCGCCCGCCAAGCCATCGCCCCAATCAGCAAGGGCGCCGCGGCCAGGCCCAGCCACGAGCCGAGCATCAAGGGCGCGCCGATGAAAAAGGCAATCGCGCCGGCGTACATCGGGTGGCGGACGATCGCGTAGGGGCCGGTGTCGACGACCCGATGGTCGGCCTGCATCTTCACTACCGGGGCGGCGAAGCTGTTGACCATGAAGGTTTGCCAGCCGACCCAGACCGCCGCGGCGATCGCCAGCATGCCGACGCCTTGCAGGGCCGTCGGGACGAGCGACAGGCGCCAGCGCTCCACGTCGGCTCCCATGAGAGCGAGCCACAGGCAGAATCCGGCCCCGACGCCGATCATGAACCGGCGGTCCCAGGGTTTCTGGTCGCGCTGGCTGGGCCAGCGCAGGCGCTCGGCCAGGAGGTCAGGATCGCGCCAGTTCAGCCACAACCCCACCGCCAGGCCAAGGGCGCCCAATTCGATCAGGAAGGCCCAGGCGGCCGGCCAGGCCGGGTTGCCGGCGGACAGAAACAGGATGAACGCCATGGCGGCAAGCCAAAGCCCGGTCTGCAGGAACAGCCTAAGGACGATCACGGCGCGCGTTCTCCCAACGATGGCCGAGCTTAGTCCACCGCCTTCGATCACGAAAGAGTCATTGGCCGGTCGGTGCGTCGCGCGCATCGGTTCTTGGCGCCGATTCGCAAATCGGCTTAACGATTCGCTACCGGGCGTTAACCATTTGCCCCGCCTAAATCGTTCCGCGCGGCTTATCGCCGATCGGTAGGGAGGCTTTCTTCAAGATGCGCGTATTGTTGATCGAGGACGACCGCGCGGTGGCGCGCGGCATCGAG
>JBDTIW010000199.1:0-7906 GCA_039936215.1 Caulobacteraceae bacterium
ACGCATAGCTCGACTTGTAGCCGGCCCGCAGCGCCTTGTTCATTTCCGGCGGCATCTTGTCATAGCCCAGCAGGTCGGCGTCGGAGCCCACGCCCACATGCTCGACCCCTACCAGCTTCGCCACATGGTCGATATGATCGACCATGTCCTCGATGGTGGTCGGCTCGCTCGCCTTGACGAACATGCGCACGCCGGAGATTCCCATCACCCCGCCCTTGGCGGCCAGGGCGCGGATCGCCTCGTCGGTCTTCAGGCGCGGGTGGTTGTTGAGAGCGCGGCAGTTGGAGTGGGTGATGGCGATGGGGGCCGGCGACAAGGCGATGGCGTCGAGCGTGGTGCGGTCGCCCGAGTGGGAGACATCGATCAGCATGCCGACCTCGTTCATCGCCTTGATGATCGCCACGCCATAGTCGGTGACCCCGCCATCCACCCGCTCGGTCGAACCCGAGCCCAGCAGGTTCTGGGCGTTGTAGGTCAGTTGCGAGACCCGCTGGCCGATCTGGTAGAAGGTCTTGACGTCGTCGGCGGTGCGGAAATGATCGGCGTCCTGCTGGCCCATGATGACCGTGATCTTGCCCTCGGCCTTGGCCCGGTCGATGTCGCCGATCTCATTGACCAAGGCGAAAAGATCGCTGTTGCGGCCGACGAAACCGTTCCAGGCCGCCATGAAGGCCAGGACATCGTCATAGCCGCCCACCCCAACCGAATGGTGGAAGGCGTTGATCCCCGAGCCTCTGAACATGGCGACGTCCTCGGGGCCAAGGGTCGCCGCGGCGCGCTCAGGGGTGAGCACCAGGGTGAGCGGCGCGAGCATGTCGATGACGGTCGAGCGCCTGACCAAGTCGACGACCCGCGCGGAGTATTTCTTCGGGGTGTCGGCGAACACCTGATACTCGCCGAAGTTGATCATGGGCCAGGCGACCGCCGCGCCGGCCAGGGCCGCGCCCCTCTTCAGCAGTTTGCGGCGGCGGCGATCGATGGGCATGGCGGGCGTCGGTCTCATGGTCCGGCGCGCCGGGATCAGAATCTCGCCGAGAGGGCGACGCCGGCCGTGCGAGGTTGGATGATGACCGCGCCTCGGCCGCCACCGGGCACCCCGCCGGCCCCGCCGAGGTTGACGATGCCGCGCCTGTCCGCGAAATTCTTGAGGTAGAGATCGAGCCGCCAGCGGCGATAGTCCAGACCGGCCCGCACGCCCACGGTTTCATAGCTGGGTGCGGTGACGATGCCCGACGGACTGAAATCGCTCCTCCGGCCGCCCACATAGCTGTATGTCGCGCCCACGAAGGCGGTGGTCTCGCCAAAGGCCTTGAAGTCGTACTCTCCGTCGAGAGTGGTGCTCAGCTTGGGAATCCAAGGCAGGCGATCGCCGCTCACGCCCCCGACCGCCGGGGCGTCGGAGGTAAGCTTGGCGTCGGTGTAGGCGCCGCTGAGGTTCAGGGTCAGGCCGCGCACCGGCACGAGGGTCGCATCCCACTCCACGCCATCGCTGCGCGCCTTGCCGCCGTTGCCGTTGACGGCGAAATTGTTGACGATTTCGAGGAGTTGGACGTTGTTCCACTCGGTGAGGAAGGCCGCCACGTCCACGGTGAGGCGCCCGTCGAACAGGCTCGATTTCACCCCTGCCTCGTAACTCACGGTGGTGTCTTTAGTGTAGGTGCGCGGCGTGCCGGGCGGCGCATTGGGCGGAAGGACATTGGGACCGCCCGGCCGATAGCCGTTCGCCACCCGGGCGTAGAGCAGGGTCGAGGGGGTGATATGCCAGCGCGGGGCCACCGAATAGTTGAACACGTTCTCCGATGATGGAGTGCTGAATGTTGCCGCCGGCAGGAGAAGGCCGCCCGTGGTCTCGGTCCCCGACTGGTTGTTGTGGCTATAGCGGCCGCCGACCTGGACATCGACCGTCGGCGTGAAGTGATAGTCCGCCGAGGCGAAACCGGCGATCTCCTCGTAGGTGGAGGCAATGCTCGCCGTCTCGATCGCCGGCAGGCCCGAGGGCGCGCCGGAGGGAAGGTCGAAGGCCGGTATCGCCTGGTCGATCAGGCCCCGTTCGTGGGTGTAGAAGCCGCCGAGCTGCCATTCCAGGCGCCGGCCCGCCGGCGAGGTCAACCGCACCTCCTGCGTGAACTTATCGTCATTGACCCGCTGATCGAGGTAGGCGCCGAGCGGCATGCCGAAGACGGCGGAAAGCAAAGGGCCGAGGAGAGCGGTTTCGTCGGTCCGCGCGAGGGTGTCGATCTTGCCCCAACTGGTGACCGAGAGCAGATTGGCCCAGCCGAAGTTCCAGTTCACGGCGGCGTCGTAGTTCTGGTAGGCGTAGCGGCTGGGCTCGTTGATGAAGCGCTCCTGGGCCAGGTCGCCGTGAATGGGCGCCAGCGTCACCGGATCGACATCGACCTCCGGCGTGCCCCGATTGCGAATATCCTGGGCCGACGCGGTCAGCCGGATCGAAAAATTGTCGCTCGGACGAAGCAGAAACGACGCCCGTCCGCCCCACTTCGAGCCTCGGTTGACATCCTTCTGTCCCGTCAAGGGATCGCTGACCCAGCCGGGCAGATCCTGATAGAAGCCGCTGATTCGAAAGGCCGCCTTGGGGCCGATCGGAATATTGGCCATGCCGTCGACCGAGCCCGTGGTCTGGCCGTGGCTCACGTCCTGGCCGCCGACCTCCAGCGCCCCGGCCAAGGCGGACGGATCGGGTGCGTTGGTGACGAACTTGATGAGGCCGCCCTCGCTGTTGGCGCCATAGAGGGTGCCCTGCGGCCCGCGCAGGACCTCGATGCGCTGCACGTCGAAGGTGTCGAAGTCGGCGGCGTATTGCGAGGCGTCCACCAGGCCCGAGCTCGACCCGAACGGGGATTCATCGACATAGACCGACACGGTCGAAGCCACGCCGCCGGTGTTGAGACCACGCAGAGTCAGGCGCGCCGAACCCGGCTGGGTCGGCGTGAGCGCGAGGCCAGGGACAAGGGCGGCGTAGTCCGCGAAGCTGCGGTCCTGGAGCTTGTCGAGCATTGCGCCGGGCAGGGCGGTGACCGACAGAGGCACGTCACGCAGCCGCTCGTTGCGTTTTTCGGCCGTGACCACCAGTTCCTGAACCGAGGCGACGCCCGTCGCGTCGGTCTGCGCCGTCGCGGTTTGCGCCGCCGCGGGCGCGGCAAGGGCGATCGCCGAAGCCGAAGCGGCCAGAGCCAGTACGAAGTGTCGATGCATGTCGTTTTCCCCAGCCGGGCGTCGCGGATTCCGCTGTCGCAAGGCGCTAGATTGATACCGAACTTGCCAAGTTAGCAAGCATTTTCTTACATGGCTACCTTTAGGCACGTTTCGGCCCTATACGCCGCAATGGCGCGGCATGAAAATTTCGTGCAAACTGACGGGTGTCGGGCGCCCGTTTCGGTCCCGTCCTTGAGTCGGAAAGAGTGAAACGACCGTGAAGACCACCGCGAAACCCGGCGCCATGCTCAAGGCGCTACGTCTTCGCCAAGGCTGGACCCTGGCCGAGGTGTCGCGCCGGACAGGCCTGCCGGTCTCGACGCTTTCAAAGGTGGAAAACGACAAGATGTCGCTCAGCTATGACAAGCTGGCCCGCATCAGCAAGGGTTTGGAGGTCGACATCGGTGTGCTGTTCGCCCAGGACGCGCCGCCGGCGTCGCTCGCCCTGGTCACCGGACGGCGCAGCATCACCCGGGTCGGAGATGGACGGGCCATCGAGACATCGTCCTACGGCCACCTCTACCCCGCCACCGAGCTCCTTAACAAACGCTTCGTGCCGATCGTCGCCGAGGTCCGCGCCCGCTCCCTGGCGGAATTTGGCGACATGATCCGCCATCCGGGGGAGGAGTACGCCTATGTGCTGGAAGGGACGATCGACCTGCACACCGATCTCTATGCGCCGGTCAGGCTGGAGGTGGGCGATTCGATCTATTTCGACAGCGGCATGGGGCACGCCTATCTCGCCGCGGCGCTTGGCGTTTGCCGCGTTCTTTCCATTTGTTCGGGTGAGGAATCGCACCTGATCGCGGCCCTGCGCCAGGAGGCGGTCGAACCCGCCGGGCCGCTCGCCGCCGTCCAACCCGCGCGAACGGTCAGGAAAGCGGGTCGGCGACGCGCGGGAAGAAGTTGAGGTCGCGTCGCTTGGCGTAGGGCAGGGCCGCGAAATTCATCTGGATGGCGCCCGGCGTCGCGCAGCGGACGATGCGGTCCGCCAGGAACGCGAAGTGACCCTGGAAATGCTGGCTCGATTTCACGCTGATCAGGCGTTTGCCATTCAGGTCGATGCCGAGGCCGGTGAAGGCGTCCGGCGCGAAGGTCTGGGTGCGAATGGAATTGACCACCACATCGATGCCATCGATCTCCAGCCAGACCGAAAGGCCCATGGCCACCCGCGAGTCGCCAAGGCCCGCCTGGTCGTGCGCCTCGCGGACCGCCCTTACCCGGACCTCGAGATCGGCCGGATCGCCCGAGGCGGGGCCGCACTTGCCGCCCAGGCGCAGGGCCAGACGCGCCCCCACGCCGGCGTCGGCGCAGGTCCTTGCGGCGATCGGATCCCAGATCGACCCGAACGCCGCGTCCGTCGTTCCTCGGTCGAGCATGGCCAGGAGCAGAGCCATGTTGTCGCTGGGCGCTCCGCCTCCGGCGTTATCAGCGGTGTCGGCAAGAACGACCCGCCCCAGCGTCGCCGCGGCGATGTCCAACGCCTCCTCAATGCCCGGGAAGCGCGGCAGGAGGGCCTCGCGCTCGTCATAGACCTCGCGCCCGAGTCTTTCGGCGACCCGCGCCGCGAGGGCAGGATCGGCGTCGGTGATGGCCAGCATCTTCGAGCCTGTGTCGAAGGTGTCGCCCCATGGAAAGCCATGGACGAAGCTCACCGACAGCACGCCCGGCGAAGCCTCGGCGGCGCGCATCCGCTCGACCAGGCCGGCCATCGGTTCGCTGGTGGTGGGATAGAAGCCGACCATCTTGCAGTCAAAGAGATGCGAGGTCGGACGCAGCGTCCCGGCCGCCTTGCCCAGGCAAAGATCGTAAAGCTCCTCGGCCCTCGGCAGGAAATCGGTGTGCGGGTATTCCTTCATCAGGATCACGGCGTCGGCGGCGTCGACGAGGGCCTGTGAGAGATGGCAGTGGGGATCGAGTTCGACCCCGATCGCCGCCGTCGGCCCGACGATGGCGCGCACCCGCGCCGCCAGATCGGCTTCGCAGTCGTCGCATTCGGTGGCGACCATCGCCCCGTGCAGGAATAGCAACACCACATCGAAAGGCACCGTGCGGCGAAGGCCGTTCAGGATCTCCTCGCGCATCGCCTCATAGACTGTCTGAACCGTGGGCCCCGAGGGTTCGGCGACGGCGAACAGGCTTTCGGTGAAATCGTGGCCGTCCCTCTCCGCCAGGTCGCGCCACAGGCGGGCCGTCAGGTTCTGAGGCGTCTTTCCGCCGGCGCTCGCGTCGCCATGCCACATCCCGCCCTGCGCGAAGCCCCGCTCGCCGGTCGGCCAGGGCGCGAAGGTGTTGGTCTCGGTGACGATGCCGGCGGCGAAGACACGCAAAGGCGAAAAACTTTCTGCTTGTGAAAAACTTGCGTTCCTGTCTACTCTTTCGCCGCCGACCCCGCAACCCGCCTGCAACCCGCCGCAAGAGCGCAACCGTCCGATTGTTTGCGCGCCGAAAGGCTTCGATGGCCGACCCGTTCGACGTGCTGATCATCGGCGCCGGCATCGCCGGGGCGTCGCTCGCCGCCAGCCTGCCCGCCCGGCTGCGGGTGGCGCTGGTCGAGGCCGAAGCCCAGCCCGGCTATCATTCAACGGGCCGCTCGGCGGCCCTGTTCTCGGCCATCTATGGCAATGCGCCGATCCGGGTCCTCTCGCGCGCCAGCCGCGCCTTCCTGTTCGAACCGCCGGCGGGGTTTTGCGAGACGCCACTGGTCTCGCCGCGCGGCGCCCTCTATGTCGCCCGGCCCGACCAGAACGCCAGCTTCGAGGCGATGGCGTCCCTGCCCGACGTGGCGGCGGGAACCCGGATCATCGATATGGCCGAGGCACGGCGGCGCTCGCCGCTGCTGCGCGACGACTATGCGGCCCAGGCGCTCTTCGAGTCCGACGCCAGCGATATCGACGTGAACGCCCTGCATCAGGGCTATCTGCGCCGATTTGCGGCCGGCTGCGGGCGCATCTTGCTGGATAGCCCGGTAACGGCGCTCGAACACAGGACGGGTGTGTGGCGGGCGAAGACCGCGGCCGGGGATCTCGAAGCCGCGATCCTGGTGAACGCGGCCGGCGCCTGGGCCGAACAGGTCGGGGCCCTGGCCGGGGCCGCGCCGATCGGCCTGACGCCGCGGCGCCGCACGGCGGTGCTGGTGGAGGGCCCAGACGATCGGAGGATCGCCGGCTCCGCCATGACCATCGACATCGACGAGCAGTTCTATTTCAAGCCTGACGCCGGCCTTCTCCTGCTCTCGCCGGCCGACGAAGAGCCGAGCGCGGCCTGCGATGTCCAGGCCGATGAAATGGACGTCGCCACGGCCATCGACCGGGTCGAACAGGCGACGACCCTGAAGGTGCGCCGGGTCCGGGGCAAATGGGCCGGGCTGCGCAGCTTCGTCGTCGATCGCAGCCCTGTGGTGGGCTTCGATCCTGGCCGCGAGGGCTTCTTCTGGCTGGCCGGCCAGGGCGGCTACGGCATCCAGACCGCGCCCGCCATGGGACGGTTGGCGGCGGCCCTGGTCCAGGGCGAGGCGCCCCCGGCCGAACTGCTGGATTTGGGTCTCAGCCTCGCCGACATCGCGCCGGGGCGCCTCACCCGCCGGGCGGCCAATTTGCGGGAAGCGCGCGCTTGAAGACTAGATGGCGACATATCCATGCGGCGGCCGCTTGCGTCCTTGGCCTCTTGGCGAGCGGTCCGGTTCTCGGGGAGCCGGTGAGCGTCCCGGCCGCCGACCTTCCCGCCGGCGCGCGCGAGGCGGACATCGACCAGCTTGCCGCCCGCGTTCAACAGACATTCGCCGTGCCCGGCCTCGCCATCGCGATCGTGAAGGACGGCAGGACGGTGTTCGCCAAGGGCTATGGCGTTCCAAAGGTCGGCGCTCCCGGCGCGGTCGGCGCCGAGACCCTGTTCGGCATCGGCTCCAACACCAAGGCCTTCACGGTCGCCGCCCTGGCCATGCTGGTCGACCAAGGCAAGCTCGCCTGGGACGACAAGGTCATCGACCATCTGCCAGACTTTCGGCTCTACGATCCCTACGTCACCCGCGAGTTCACCGTCCGCGATCTCCTGACCCACCGCAGCGGCCTGGGTCTGGGAGCGGGCGACCTGATGATCTTTCCGCATACCGACTTCACCCGCGAAGAGGTCGTTCACAATCTGCGATTTCTGAAGCCCGCCACGAGTTTCCGCTCCACGTTCGCCTATGACAACCTGCTCTACATTGTCGCCGGCCAGCTCGTTCCGGCGATCGCCAAGGTGAGCTGGGAAGACTTCGTCCAGACCCGCATTCTCGATCGCCTCGGGACCGGCTGCGCGGTCGATCTCGCGCACGCGGCGAGGAACCCGGACATCGCCGCGCCGCATGTGCTGACGGCGGGCAAGCCGACCGCGATCGCCCCCGACACCGGAACCGCGCTCGATCCGGCCGGGTCGATCCAATGCAGCGCCGCCGGCATGGCCAAATGGATGGCCCTCCAACTCGCCGACGGGTGCACGGCGGACGGCCACGCTCTGTTCAGCGCCGCCCGGCACGCCGAGATGTGGTCGCCGCAAACCATCCTTCCCCTCTCTCCCACCGCCGTTATGACCGCGACCCACTTTCGCGACTACGGCCTGGGCTGGTCCCTGGAGGACTATCACGGCGCCTTGCGGGTCTGGCACACCGGCGGCCTGGTGGGGATGGTGAGCTATGTTTCTCTCCTGCCGGAGC
>JBDTIW010000200.1:0-8776 GCA_039936215.1 Caulobacteraceae bacterium
GGCCTCACCTTCGTCGTGCGGCCCATCGCCCTCAAGCGCGCCCTGGCCAATCTGGTGATGAACGCCGCCGCCCACGGCGAGCGGGTCGAGATCGCCGTCCGCCCCACCCTGGCCGGCGGGGTGGAGATCGTCATCGACGACGATGGCCCGGGCATCCCCGAGGACCGCTTCGAGGAAGCCTTCGCCCCCTTCGCCCGCCTCGATCCGGCCCGCAACCAGAACGAAAAAGGCGTCGGCCTCGGCCTCGCCATCGCCCGCGACGTCGCCCGCGGCCACGGCGGCGAAGTGACCCTGGACCGCTCGCCGCTTGGGGGGCTGAGGGCGGTGGTGCGGTTGCCGGGCTAAAACCCCGCCCCGATCCGTCCCAGTCGGCTTCGCATCTGCTTCAGGCGCTTGTCGATCTCGGCCATGGTGCGGTTGAGGGCGCCTTCGTCGTCGCGCCAGACCTGGGCGGCGCGAGCCCACAGGGCGGTCATGGCGGCCAGGCGCGGGGGCGTCGCGTCCAGGCCGGCCGCTTCGAGGATGGCGCGGGCGGTCGGCGGGAAATGCGGGACAAGGGTAAGGGGGCCGGCGGCGCGGGCGATGGCGATCAGGGCGGCGCGATGCGGTTCCATGGCCTCGACCCTCGCCATCACGGCGTCGAACAGGCGGTCGTGGACATCGTCGGAGGCGGTGGCCGCGGTGGCCAGGGCGGCGGTGTCGAAGCGGGCCGAGAGGTGGGCCAGGAGGGCGGCCTTGCCGTTGGCCCGCGCGTAGAGATCGGCCAGCGGCAGGCCCGCCGTCTCGGCGATGGACCGCAGCGAAATATCCCGCCACGGACGCTCGGCGGCCATGGCCAGGAGGGCGTCGCCAGCTTGGGTGAGGATGTCGTCTTTGGCGTCCATCATGCAGGCTCCTCTCCAAGCGCCCGTGAGCGCGCCGCCGCCGCGGCGACCGTCCGCTCCAGCAGATCGCCAAGGCCGCCCTGGCTGGCCATCAGCACCTTCAACGCCGCGTGGCTGGTTCCGTTGGGCGAAGTGACCTGGCGGCGCAGTTCGGCGGGATCGTCCCCGGTCTGGTCGAGGAGGGCCGCCGCGCCGATGACGGCGCCGGCGGCCAGACGCGTCGCCTGGGTGGGCGGCAGGCCGGCGGCGGCGGCGGCGGCGGTCAGGGCCTCGATGAAGGCGTAGAAATAGGCCGGGGCCGAGGCGGACGCGGCGGTGGCGGCGTGCATGAGGTCTTCGTCCTCCAGATCGACCACCACGCCGACCGGCGCGAAGAGCGCGTGGGCTCTGGCGCGGGCCTTCGCCTCGTCGGCGTAGAGGCTGGTCGTGCTCTTGCCGATGGCGGAGGCGGTGGTGGGCATGGCGCGGGCGACCGGGCGGCCGCCGAAGGCCGCCGAAAGATCCGCTGTCCCCACCCCGGCCAGGATGGAAACGATCGTCGCGCCCGGGGCCAGATGCGGGGCGATCTCGCTGGCCGCGCCGCGCCAGCCTTGCGGCTTGACGGCGAAGAGAACGGTGTTGGCGCCCGCGAGGTCGGCGTCGGGCGGATTGAGCGCGGCTCCCGCGTCCCGCGCCGCCAGCGCCTGCGCGCCGGGGCTGGGGTCGCGCACGATCAGATCGCTGGGCGCGAACGCCTCCGAGCGCCGCCACCCGGCGATCAGCGCCCCGCCCATGCGCCCGGCTCCCGCGACGAGGATGGGGGCGATCATGGCCTCCCTCCCCTAATGGGGAGGGACAGACGCCGAAGGCGTCAGGGTGGGGCGTGCCGAAGCTTCCCGAGTGGCCGGGGATTTTCGAAGGGCGATGGGGGGTATTCCGAGATGCACGGGAAGCTTGGCCACACCCCACCCGTCGTCTCGCTTCGCTCGCCGCCGCCCTCCCCAGAAGGGGAGGGAGGAAGAAAGGCGATTCGTGTGTGGGTCCGCCAACACCCCCCTAAGCCTGCCCCATCGTCTCGAACATGCAGGCGGCCATGGCCTGCGCGGGGGTCTTGTCGCCGGTGATCAGGAAATCGAAGGCGGGGTAGAAGCGGTCGGCCGATTCCATGGCCGCGTCGATCATCGAGGCGGTCTGGGCCAGGCTCGGGCGCTCGCCTTCGGGCAGGGCCATGGCGTGGCGGAACACCACCTCGCCGTCCTCGGCCCATACCTCGAAATGGCCCAGCCACACCCGCTGGTTGATCAAATTGATCAGCTCCTGGGCCGGTCCCCGCAGAGCCTTGCTCGCCTTGAGATCGATCGACAGGCACAACTGGAGGCAGTCGGCCTCCGGGCGCCAGGCGAACCACAGCTCATAGTCCTTCCAGTCGCCGGTCAGGGCGAAGGCCAGATCGCCGTCGTCGGTGCGGTCGAAGGACAGGTTCTCGGCGTTGAGCACATGCTCGACCACTTCCAGCGGATCGAGCGCGATCAAGGTGTCGTCTTCTTCCGGCAGGGGGATATCCATGAGACCTTTGGCGTCCTTGAGGGCGTAAGGAGCGGGTGAATCGATCTGGCGGCCAAGCCTAGTCTGCTTCGCGCCGCGCGTCTCGACAGGGGTTCAGCTATTTCGGCTGGCTTGGGTCGTCGCTTTCAGGGCGGCGACCTCGGCCCGAAGGCCGGCCACCTCCGCCTTGAGAGCCTCGTATTCCTCGCGCCGGATGAGGTCGAGGTCGGCGGCCCATTTGTCGGACTGGGCGCGAAAGGCGCTCTTGGCCTCCTCGCCCGCCGCCTGGGCCAGGCCCATGGCGGCCTGGGTAAGCTTGGCCATCTCGTCCAGGAAGGGGTTTTGCGTCTGCATGGGCGAGCCATAGCTCAAAATCGCCGTGAAAGCGAACGGGCGCCTCCCTCCACGTCTGGGCGCTTCTACACTTTGGCGCTGGGCGGCGCTAAACACTTCGCCCCATGGCCCTGCCCTTCCCCGACATCCGTCCCGAACTCGTCACCATTCCCGCCCTGCACGCGGGGGGACTGAGCCTGGGACCCTTTCCCATCCGCTGGTACGCCCTGGCCTATATCGCCGGCATCCTGCTGGGCTGGCGCTACGCGGTGGGCCTGGTGAGGAACGCCCGGCTGTGGGGCGGGCGGGCGGCGACGGCGACGGCCTTGCAGATCGACGACATGATCCTGTGGGTGACGGTGGGGATCATCGTCGGCGGTCGCCTGGGCTATGTGCTCTTCTACATGCTCACCGTGGCCGATCAGCGGGCCGCCCTGGCCGCCGATCCGCTGGAGATCTTCCGCGTCTGGCATGGCGGCATGAGTTTCCACGGCGGGACGATCGGGGTGATCGTCGCCCTGGTCTTCTTCGCGCGCGCCCAGCGCCTCGATCTGCTCCGCCTGGCCGACATCGCGGCGGCCTGCGCGCCCATCGGCCTCTTGTTCGGCCGCATCGCCAACTTCATCAACGGCGAGCTTTGGGGGCGGATCACCACCGTCCCTTGGGGCATGGTGTTCTGCGGCCGGAACATCGCCGCCGACGCCGGCGGGGGGTGCGTGGCCGGCTATCTGCCCCGCCATCCGAGCCAGCTCTACGAGGCGGCGCTGGAGGGGGTGGTGTTGTTTCTTATTTTGCGCCTGGCCACCCATCGGGCCGGATGGTTGCGGCGGCGCGGCGCGGTCACCGGCCTCTTCCTGGTCGGCTACGGCCTGATGCGCATCGCCCTGGAGAACGTGCGGATGCCGGACGCCGGCCTGAGGAACCTGCCCCTGGGCCTGACGGTGGGCATCCTGCTGTCGGTTCCCATGGTGGCGGCGGGGGCCTGGCTGTTGTGGCGCGGCCTGAAGGCGACCCCGGAGACGCCCCCTCCGGCCCCGGAGATCCATGAACCTGCGTGAGCGCCTGATCGCGGTCATCGCCGAGCGCGGGCCGATGTCGGTGGCCGAGTACATGGCCGCCTGTTTGCACGACCCGGAGGGCGGCTACTACGCCACGCGCCCCAGACTCGGCGAAAAGGGCGACTTCATCACCGCCCCGAATGTCTCGCAGATGTTCGGCGAGCTGCTGGGCCTGTGGGCGGCGGAAATCTGGAACCGCCTGGGTCGCCCGCCGCGGGTGAGTCTCGTGGAATTGGGGCCGGGCGACGGGACCATGATGGCCGACGTCCTGCGCGCGGCGAAGGCGGCGCCGGCGTTCCTCGCCGCCTGCCGGGTCTGGCTGGCGGAGACGAGCGTCCCGCTCGCGGCGTTACAGGCGGCGGCCCCGAAGGATGCGCCCGCGCGGTGGATTGAGACCATCGAGGCGCTCCCGGCCGATGTTCCCCTCATCCTCCTCGCCAACGAATTCCTCGACTGCCTGCCCATCGACCAAGCGGCGTGGACAGGGGAGGGGTGGTTGGAGCGGCGGGTGGGGGTGGATGGCGCGGGGGAGTTGGCGTTCGTGATGGGATCCACTTCGACACATGCGAGGCCGCCGGACGCCCCCTCCATCATGCGGCCGAGAGGGGCCGCACGCCACCTCCCCCGCGAAGAGGCGCAGGGGAGGATTGAAAACGCGACCGCCCGTCCTTCAATCCTCCACCGCGAAGCGGGGGAGACCTTCCGCGGCGCGTCTTACTCGCGCCGTGACGGAGGGGGCGTCCGGCCGCCAGGCTCGATCCTGGAATTCTCAACCGCCCTCACCGCGTTCGGCCAGGCCATCGGCGGCCTCATCGCCCGCGCCGGCGGGGCGGCGCTGTTCATCGACTACGGCCGCGACACACCAGGATGCGGGGATACTCTGCAAGCCGTGCGCAACCATCACAAGGAAAGCCCGCTGGCCCATCCGGGCGAGGCCGACCTGACCGCGCACGTCGATTTCCCGGCCTTTCTGGAAGCCGCGCGCGCGGCCGGGGCGTTGACACCCCGCGCCCGCTCGCAAGGCGATTTCCTGCGCGCCCTGGGTATCGAGACCCGCGCCGCCGCCCTGGCCGGCGCCCGGCCGGACAGCGCCGGCCTCATCGCCCGCCAACTGGCCCGCCTGATCGCGCCCGGCCAGATGGGCGATCTCTTCAAGGCGGCGTGCGTCCATGCGCCCGGCCTCGTCCCGCCCGGATTCGAGGTCTAGGCGATGAGCGGCCCGCCGGTCCTTGCATCGCCCCTGCTGGCCGCCGTTCGCGGCGTGCGCCACGCCTTCTTCACCCGTGACGGCGGGGTGTCGAAGGGGATCTACGCCAGCCTCAACCTCGGCCGCGGCTCGCGCGACGACCCGGCCGATGTGGCCGAGAACCGCCGCCGGGCCGCCGCCGTCTTCGGTCTGGGTCCCGAGGCGCTGAACACCTGCTACCAGATCCACTCGGCGCGGGTGCTGACCGCCGACCGCCCGTGGGGGGATGAGCGTCCGCGCGGCGACGGGGCAGTCGCCGCCCGGCCGGGCCTGATCTGCGGCGCCCTGGCCGCCGACTGCGCGCCGGTGCTGATCGCCGACGGCGAGGCGCGGGTCGTCGCCGCCGTCCATGCCGGCTGGCGCGGCGCCCTGGCCGGGGTGGTGGAGGCGGCGGTGGAGGCGATGACGGTGCTGGGGGCCGACCCCGCGCGGATGGTCGCCGCCGTGGGGCCGTGCATCGGCCAGGCCTCCTACGAGGTGGGTCTGGAGTTTCTCGGGGCGTTCGAAGCCGCCTCACCGGGGGCCGGACGGTTCTTCTTGGCGGGGGCGAGCGCGGACAAGCGCCAGTTCGACCTGCCGGCCTATGTCCTCTCGCGCCTCCGGGGAGCCGGCGTCGCCCATTGCGAATGGATCGGCGCCGATACGTGCGGCGAGGCGGAGCGGTTTTTTTCCAACCGCCGGGCGGTCAAGACCGGCGAAGGCGACTACGGGCGCCTGCTGTCGGCGATCGCCCTGGAGCCATGAACGCGCCTTGCCGCCCGAGCGGGGCTTGCTCCGCCGCCGGGCGCTGATAGAAGCCTCCTGGCGTGGCTCTTTAGAGAAATTGGGTGGCGGGGGCGTGTTTCGATGAAGCTGCTGGCCGGCAACTCCAACCGCACCCTCTCCGAGGCGATCGGCCAGTCCTTGGACGTGCCCCTGACCCGCGCCCAGGTGAAGCGGTTTCCCGACAACGAGGCCTGGGTGGTCATCGACGAGAATGTGCGGGGCGAGGACGTCTTCGTCCTGCAATCCACCAGCTATCCGGCCAACGACAATCTGATGGAGCTGCTGGTCTGCATCGATGCGCTCAAGCGCGCTTCGGCCAAGCGGATCACCGCCGTCACCCCTTATTTCGGCTACGCCCGCCAGGATCGCAAGACCGGCGGCCGCACCCCCATCTCGGCCAAGCTGGTGGCCAATCTGATCACCCGCGCCGGGGCCGACCGGGTGCTGACCATGGATCTCCACTCCGGCCAGATTCAGGGCTTCTTCGACATCCCCACCGACAATCTGCAGGCCGCGCCCCTGATGGCCGCCGACGTGGCCCGCCACTACGCCAAGCCCGACGAGCTTCTGATCGTCTCGCCCGATGTCGGCGGGGTGGTGCGGGCACTGGCCCTGGCCAGCCGGCTGAACGCGGGCCTAGCCATCGTCGACAAGCGTCGCCACGCTCCGGGCGTTTCGGACGTGGCCAACATCGTCGGCGACGTGGCCGGCCGGCGGCTGATCATCTTCGACGATATCGTCGATTCGGCCAGCACCCTGTGCAGCGCCGCCCAGTCGCTGGCCGAGGCCGGGGCGGCGGAGGTCAGCGCCTATGTCACCCATGGCGTCCTCTCCGGCGCGGCCATCGAGCGGGTCAACGCTTCGGTCCTGAAGGAACTGGTGGTCACCGACTCCATCGAGGCCGACGCCCGGATCGGGGCCGGCGGCAAGATCCGCGTGGTCAGCTGCGCGCGCCTGATCGGCGAGGCCATTCGCCGCATCGCCAACGAGGAATCGGTCTCCAAGCTGTTCGACTGACGGGGCGCCAAGGGACTATGTTCGGGCCTATCGTCACATTCTCGCCGATTCGGTGACGCAAACGATTCGCGCCCGAGTTTTCGGGGCCCATTTGGGAGATCGTTGAACAGCATGCACCGGCCAAGCCTAACGCGCGCCCTGCTGGTCCTCGCGGCCATCGGCGCCGCTATCGCCGCGCCGGCCCTGGAATCCTCGGCCCGCCCGAAAAAGCAGCCCGTCTACGAAGCGCCGCCGCCCCCACCGCCCCCGCCGCCGGCCGGACCGGTCGGCCTGCCCGATCGCCTGCTCAGCGACGCGGCGGCCTATCAGGCCTATCTGGATAGGGTGAGCGCGACCTCGCCCGGTTTCACCAGCGGCGCGGGCGTGGAGTCGGCCCTGCAGGCCGCCGCCGCCTATGAGCCCAAGGCCTTCATTCGCGGCGCGATCGCCTATGCCGCCGTCGCCGCCCTGGAAGACCCGACCTTCGTCGCCCAACTCCGCGCGGCGGGCAACAGCCCCGAGAACCGGCGCCTGATGGTCGACTACATCGTCGCCGATCCGGCCTATGCGATCATCAACTTCAAGGCCTCCGACCGCGCCGCCGGCCTCGCCAAGGAGGCCCTGGGCGGCGCCGCGCTGCGCCTCTACGCCGAGGGCAAGACGATCAAGCAGTCGGCCTACGACGTGCAGCATCAGGACTGGTCCAAGCACGAGATCGTCGATCGCGGCGGGCGGCTGGCGGCGGTGGAAGCCTCCTCGGCCAGCCCCATCCCCCGCGCCGACGATCAGACGCCGGCGCTGCAACGGGCCATGAGCGGCGTCGCGCCTCTGGCCATCGCCGCCGCGCCGCCGGCCGAACCGCCCTATACGCCGCTGATCGCCCGCGCCCTGCAGGTGGCCGCCATCGCCGCTCTGGGCGAGGCGGGCGACGACGCCTACGACCGGCTGACCGCCCTGGCCACCGACTACAACACCGCTGACTGCCTGCACATCGCCAAGCTCAACCTCTACCAGTGCCTGGCCGTCGCCAAGCCCAACTACGAAGACATCTTCTGCATGGGCCAGCACGCCATGTCCGACACCGGATCGTGCCTGGCCAAGAACGCCGGCGCGGCCATGCCGATCGAGGCGGCCCCGGCTCCCATGGCCGTGCCCCCGGTCCACGCCGCCGCCACCACCCCCCGCCACCGCCGCGCCCCGGGCTGACGAGCATCCTGCTGACGCACGCCCGCTGATTGCATCGTGGCGCGCGGCCGTGTATCTAGCCGCACCTTTTTCAGCCGAGGGTTCTCATCCGGGTCCTCGCCAGACACCACGCCGCGCGCGGGCCTTACCCCCACGCGGCCGTCCCATTTTGAGGCAAGGCCATGGCCGATATCGTCCTGAACGTCCAAGTGCGCGAGCGCGCCGGAACCGGCGGGGCCCGCCAGACGCGGGGCGCCGGCCTGGTGCCCGGCATCCTCTACGGCGGCGACAAGGCTCCGGTGTCGATCGCCGTGCCGACGGGGGAGTTCCGCAAGGCCCTGCACACCGGCAAGCTGCTGGGGCATTTGGTCACCCTCAAGTACGGCAAGGAAGTCCAGCCGGTGATCGCCAAGGACGTGCAGTTTCACCCCGTAACCGACGCGCCGATGCATTTCGACCTGTTCCGCGTCGATGCTCACCAAACCATCCGCATTTCCGTGCCGGTCCACTTCCGCAACCATGAGGCCTCGCCCGGCCTCAAGCGCGGCGGCGCGCTCAACGTCAACCTGCACGAGCTGGAGCTGATGGCCCCGGCCAACGCCATCCCCGAGGACGTGGTCATCGACCTCACCGGCCTGGAAATCGGCGACGCGGTGCGGGCCGGCGATATCGCCCTGCCGGCCGGCGTCGAAGTGACCGCCCATCACCGCGACGCCACCGTGGCCTCCATCGCCACCTCCTCGGCCATGCAGGCCGACGACGAGGAAGCCGCCGAAGCCGAAGCC
>JBDTIW010000201.1:0-3497 GCA_039936215.1 Caulobacteraceae bacterium
GCATGGCCCCGGGGTTGGGGCAGTGGGCGGTGACGGCGCGGCCGTCGTCCAGCGCCACGTCGGCGAAGAAGCGCTTGTAGCGGGCGGTCAGGCGCCCATGCGCCAGCGGTTGCGGCAAAAGCATCGGTGGCCTATGCCCCGCGCCAGGTTCGAGGTCCATCCAAGGAGGCGCCCATGGCCAGCAGCGAGGCCGTCACCGCCGCCGTCCTGATCGTCGGCGACGAGATATTGTCGGGCCGCACCCAGGACACCAACCTCGCCGCCATCGCCCGCTACCTCGCCCCCTTCGGGGTCGATGTGGCCGAGGCCCGCGTGGTCGGCGATGTGAAGGGCGAGATCGTCGCCGCCCTCAACGCCCTTCGCGCTGCTTACGACTATGTGATCACCACCGGCGGCATCGGCCCCACCCACGACGACATCACCGCCGAGTGCGTGGCCGCCGCCTTCGGGGTGGACCTCTTCGAGCATCCCGACATCATCGCCCTGATGGCCGCCCGCTGGGCCGGCGACCTCAACCCCGCCCGCCGGCGCATGGCGCGCGTTCCGGTCGGCGGCGCCCTAGTCAAGAACCCGGTCCAGGGTCCGCCCGGATTCCAGATCGGCAATGTCTTCGTCCTGGCTGGCGTGCCGGCGATCATGCGCGGCATGCTGGAGGATGTCGGGCCGCGGCTCAGGACAGGCCGGGTGGTGGTCTCCCGTACCGTGCGCGTCGAAGGGACCGGCGAGAGCGTTATGTCCGCCCCGCTGGAGGCTCTCGCCAAGGCCCACCCGGCCCTGTCGCTCGGCAGCTATCCCTTCTTCGGCCCCGCAGGTTATGGCTCCAACCTGGTCGTCCGCGGCCGCGACGCCGGCGAGGTGGAGGCCGCGGCGGAGGAACTCATCGCCGCCCTGGCGGGGATCGGCGCGGCGACCATTGTGCGGGTTGAGGCGTGACGTGACCGAACGCTCCGCCCCCTCTATGGTCCCCGGTGCGGGGACGTGGCGGAACCGGTAGACGCAGCGGACTTAAAATCCGTTGGCCACAAGGCCGTGAGGGTTCGAGTCCCTCCGTCCCCACCATTGGAATGAGGTCGCCCATGAGCCAAGCATGACCCCCCCGCCGCGACGCCGAAAAAAGCGCAATCTCAATTCATGGGTGCGCGAGACGCTGCTTCAGCGCGAATACCGCGCCGACCGCTACCCCCACACCTTGGACCACGACTGGGCGGCGATCCGCTACAACCGGATTTCGCTGGTCAATCTGCTCCTCTCGGGCAACCCAGGCGGCAACTATCTGGAGATCGGCTGCGCCTCCAATCTGCTGTTCGACGCGGTGATGGCGAAACATAAGATCGGCGTCGATCCGGTGAGTGGCGGCACGCATCGCCAGACCAGCGACGATTTCTTCGCTGCCAATCCCGATGCCCGGTTCGATGTCGCCTTCATCGACGGCCTGCACCTCTACGATCAGGTGCGCCGCGACCTCGTCCATTGCCTGGCGGCGGTGAGGTCGGGCGGCTGGATCGCCCTGCACGACATGCTGCCGCGCGACTGGATCGAGGAGCATGTGCCGCCGCTCTCGACCGCCGGCTGGACCGGCGATGGCTGGAAGGTGGCGTTCGAGTTGATCGCCTCGCCGGGCGTGGACTTTCGGCTGATCGCCATCGATCACGGCGTGGGCGTGTTGCGCGTGCTGGCCGATCGGCCGCGCTTGGCCGATCTGCGGGCGGATCTCGCGCCGCGCCGTTTCGCCTGGTTCCACGAACATTTCGCGAAGTTGCCGGTCTTGGGCTACGATGAGGGACGGGCATGGATCGAGGGGCGCTTGGCTTGAGCCTGGGTTTTGTGGAGTGCGGAATGAGAGACATGATCGACCTCAAGGGCGCGTCGGGGGCCATCTACCGCTTCAACCTGTTCGGCGACGGCCGGCCGCTGTCGCCCATGGGCGGCAATTTCGCCTATGTGCGCGACGCGGGCGAGGGCTACGAGGTCGTCCATGTCGGCGAGGGCCAGAACCTGCTCACCGACGCGCGGGCGCGTTGGGCGGAGGCGGTGGCCGAGCACCGCGCCGAGCACCTGTTCACCCGCCTCAACATCACCGAGCGGGTCCGCCGGCACGAGCACGACGACATCGTGGCCGCCGCCCGCCCGCCGATGAACGCGCCGGTCGCGGAGGCGGCGAAGGCGGACTGACGCGCTAGAGCCTGATCGCCTTGGACCGGAGAGATCCGGGGCGTGAATCAGGCTCTCTAAACGTTTGAATCTAGAGCAAGATCGTCACCGGTGGCGATTCCATCTGAAGTGATCTTGCCCTAGACGATCCAACTCAGGTCGAAGGGTCAATATCGCGCGCTAGGCGCCTGGTCCGGGCTTTGATGGCGGCGGGGCGACGGCCATGCATGATTTGGCGGGTCCGCTCTCTGGCAATGGGCTGGTGGCAGTGTTCGACCCGACCCATAGCGGACTCCCCGTAGGTCCGCTCAGTGGCCGTCCTGCCGCTCGGCAGAAGACCTGATGGAAAATGCAAGAACCCGCACCGGCTCGCAGGGCCGGTGCGGGTGGCTGATGATCAGGACCATCGGCCCGTCAAACGCGCCTTGGTTCAGGCCCTTATTTCGAGAGTGATAAATCGCGGGCCTTGCCCGAACCCTTCTTGATCCACACTCCTTGTTCTTGAAATGCGCAACCGCCGGCCGTGCTCCTATAGTTATCCAAAGCCACCGAGCCAAAGGTGCCCAGGCCGCCGCCGGTGCCGAATGAGGTGCCATAGTCGAAATTGTACACCTGCGTCTTGGCGGAACTCTTGATCTTCATCGTCGCAACCGTGCCGCAGAAAGTCACCGACAGCGTCGCTGGGCTCGGTATCTCCGAAGAGAGGGCGAAGAAGTCAACAGAACCGTTATTGCCCGTATAGAAACCCGCGTTCGAGAAATTGCCGTCGCCGGTTTGCGCCTGGATCTTCACGAAGGCGTTATTACCGCCGGCGATATCGCCAGAAGCCACCGCGCCGTATTCCAGATCAGTGCCGCCAAGGGAGACAATGGCGCTCACTGAGGTGTCGGCTTTCGATCTCTTGTCATAGCCCAGCGACCCGGTGTCGCCTACGAACTTGTCGTTCGAGATGGACTGCGAGCCCGATACGGCGACCCATTTGGACCCCAAAGTCGCGCGATTGAACTTGTCGACCGCGGCCGTGGCGGACGTGGCGAAAAGTACAGCGACCAAGCTGCCGGTCAGATACACATGTTTCATTGCTCTTCCTTTCATGATGTAACGTTGACGATACTATCCCCCGATCAATCGGATTGCTTGCCGATTGTGCCTATTCCCCAGGTATTCCGAGGCAGAGCCTGCCGTAGCATTGGTTAAAAGCGTGGTCAAGCCTCGAAAAAGCCGCAATCCCATCGCGCGCCAAGAGTGGCCAGGGCGCCGCTAGTGTGCCGATTTTAACGGTTGGCGCCTTTGGTTGGCGATTTTTTCCAAGGCTTGGCGGCCACGGGCGACCTTTTCGAGGATGG
>JBDTIW010000202.1:0-5100 GCA_039936215.1 Caulobacteraceae bacterium
TTCAGGATCTGCGCGATGATGCCCTGCGCGGTCTCGGCCTCGCCCTCCTCAAGCGTCTCGACCGCTGGGCTGTAGCGCACGGGATTTACGGGTGGGTTGAACATCGGAAGGGCTCTGGGTTGAGAAAGGGTCAAAACGGCGCCCCGCTAAGGTCGCCGGCGTTCCAGCCGCCGGCTTGGACGGCCGAAAAGGATGATACGCCAAACGCCGGAACCCGGATGAAGGTCGATGCGGACAGGGAGGTGTCGAGGAACTGGGTCAAGCGAGGCGCCGCGCGCTGCTCAGGGACGCCCGATGGCGTAGAATCGTTCGGCCCGCTGGTCGCGCAGGGCGTCAGGCGACAAGGGTAGGAGCGCCCTCAGTTCCGCCTCCACCGCGTCGCCCACCCGGCTGACGGCCAGGGCCGGATCAGCGTGGGCGCCGCCCACCGGCTCTTCGATGATGCGGTCCACCACCTTCAGAGCGATCAGATCTTGCGCTGTGATCTTCATGGCCTGGGCCGCGCCCTGCGCCATGGTGCGGTCGCGCAGCAGGATCGAGGCGCAGCCTTCGGGCGAAATCACCGCATAGATGGAGTGTTCCAGGATCAGCACCTTGTTGGCGGCCCCGATGCCGATCGCCCCACCGCTCATGCCCTCGCCGGTGATGGTGGCGATGAAGGGCGTGCCCAGGGTCAGGCCCCGCTCGGTGCCGCGCGCGATGGCCTCGGCGACGCCGCGCTCCTCGCCGCCGATACCCGGATAGGCGCCGCCCGTGTCGATGAACGACAGCACCGGCAGGTCGAACTGTTCGGCCAGGTCCATCAGCCGCACCGCCTTGCGATAGCCTTCCGGGCGCGCCGCCCCGAAATTATGCTTGATGCGGGTGGTGGTGTCGTGGCCCTTCTCCTGGCCGATGACCATCACCGGGTGGCCGCGAAAGCGCCCAAGCCCGCCCAGGATCGCCTGATCGTCGGCGAACTTGCGGTCGCCGCGCAATTCGACGAACTCCTCGATCAGGCCGGCGACATAGTCCACGAAATGCGGTCGGCCGGGATGGCGGGCGATCTGCGTCTTCTGCCAGGCGTCCAGATGCGCATAGGCCTGCGCCCGCAGCTCGCCCACCCGCTCGTGCAAGGCGGCGATCTCGGCGTCGAAGGCGCCCGGCCCATTGACCTCCGAGAGCCTGGAAAGCTCGTCGATCTTGGCCTCAAGCTCGGCGATCGGCCGCTCGAATTCCAGATAGTGCGCGGCCATGAATGGTTAAGATCGTTGCCCGTCCGTGGAAAGGCGGGAACCTAGGCGGGAAGGGTGGGGTGGGCAAGTTTGGGGGTCGGGCGGTGATGTGCTAGCGAGACTGCCGACGGCGGCGGCGGGAAACCGAATGTATCCACGCGAGCATTGGTTTGCGGCGATCGCGTCTTTGCGCTTGGCGGAGAAGCCCGCCGCGGCGCGGGTGTTGGACCACGACATCGCCGTGTTCCGCGACGCCGAAGGCCGCTCTCACGCGGTCCAGGACCGTTGCGCGCACCGCGGCGTTGAACTGCACCTGGGTGAAGTCAAGGACGGAGCGCTTGCCTGTCCCTATCACGGCTGGCGCTACGGGGGTGACGGCCACTGCGTTCACATTCCTTCGCTGACCGAGGGCGGGGAGGTCGCCAAGGGCGTGGCCGTGCGCGGCTTTCCGTGCGTCGAGGCCGATGGCTACGTCTGGGTGTGGATGGGTGAGGACGCACCCAGGGAGAACCCGCCCGCGATCGCCGACTTCGATCGTTTCAACTGGGTGCAAGGGGCGTTGACGCTGAACTGCGAGGCCATGGCGGTGATCGAGAACAACCTCGACTGGTGCCATCCAGTGTTCGCCCATCCCAATACTCACGGCATGTATTTCATGAATCAGGCGATGGGTTTCCGTGACCAGACCATCGAGATGCGGCGGACCGAGCGTGGCCTGATGGTGTTCCAGCCGCCGACGACTACGGAAGACGAGGCGCCGAGCGATCCCTTTGTCACCTTGACCTACGATCTGCCCGATCGGGTGACCGTCTCGTTCAACGCAGGCCCGCAAGGTCCGATGCGGATTGTCATGCACGTCGTTCCCACCGGTCCCTCCACATGCCGGCAGGAGTGGCTCACCTCCAACGGCCTCGCGACCCCTGACTCGGAGCCCACGCTCACCTGGACCGAGGCCCCCCAGCCGATCTTCGAGCAAGACCGGCGCTTGATGGAGTCGGCCCAGCTCAGGTTCGACGCCGAAGGCCACGGGTTCGAGCGAAGCGTCGAGTCCGACGCGCCGACCCTCTTGGCGCGGCGCATCTACGCTCTCGCCTGCGAGGGACGATGGGTCTTGGACCGCGAACGCCTGCCCCGCCGCCGGGTGTTGAACATCAGGACCTGACTTCGATCAAAACCCATAGACCGCCGCCATGGCCGGCTCCTTGGCCGCCACCTGGCGAGCCAGATCGACCATGATCTTGGCCTGTTTCCAGGTGGCGTCGTCCTGCATCCGCCCGTCGATCATGGCCACCCCCGCGCCGTCCGGCATGGCTTGCAGAATACGACGGGCGAAGGCGACTTCGGCGGGATCGGGGGAGAAGACGCGTTTGGCGATGGCGACCTGGCTCGGATGCAGGCTCCAGGCCCCGGCGCAGCCCATGAGGAAGGCGTTCCTGAACTGCTGCTCGCAGCCCTCCGGATCGTCGATGGCCCCGAAGGGTCCGTAGAAGGCCTTGATCCCCGCCGCCGCGCAGGCGTCGACCATGCGGGCCAGCGTGTAGTGCCAAGGGTCCTGCTGAACCGAGACGCGCGGGGCGCCGTCCGCCGTCGCATCGGCCAGAACACGATAGGCTGGATGGCCGCCCCCCACCCTTGTGGTCTTCATGCCCCGGCTGGCGGCGAGGTCGGCCGGGCCAAGGCTCATCCCCTGCAGACGCGGGCTGGCGGTGGCGATGGCCTCGACATTGGCGACGCCCTGGGCGGTTTCCAGGATGCCGTGCAGCAGGATCGGCCGCTTCAATCCATGGCGCGCCTCCAGCACGGCCAGGAGTTGGTCCATGTAGTGGATGTCCCACGGACCCTCGATCTTGGGGACCATCATCACGTCGAGCCGCTCGCCGCAGCCGGCGACGATCCCAGTCACATCGTCGAAATGCCAGGGCGCGGCCGGCCCATTGATCCGGACCCAAAGGCTGGTCCCCAGCGCGGCGAAATCCACCGTGTTGGCAAGCGCGATGAAACCCGCCCGCGCCGCCGCCTTGGCCTCGGTGGGGATGGCGTCTTCCAGATTGCCGCACAGGACATCCACCTCGCGGGCCGTTTGAGCGGCCCGGTCGCGGAGCTTGTCGATATGCGGAGGCAGAAAATGGATCAACCGTTCCAGACACACGGGAAGCTCGCGCGGCGGAGCGGGCGCCCCCACGGCCAGGGGCTGGAAGAAGGCGCGCGGCGGGCGGGTCATCCGGCGGGTGGGGCGGCCCCGGCCAGATAGTCCATCTTGCCCAGAGGCACGCCCTGGGCGCGCAGCAGGGCGTAGGCCGTCACCGCATGGAAGTAGAGATTGGGCAGGGAAAAGCGGAGCAGGAAATCGCGTCCGTTGAAATTCAAGGTGCGGGTGGGGGTCTTCAGTTCGATCACCCGCTCCTCGCCGCCGTCGATCGCCTCGCGCTTGATCGTCTCCAGATAGGCGATGGTCTTGGTGATGCGCTCCTTCAGTTCCGGGAAGGTCGTCTCGGTATCAGGGAAGCTGGGCGGCTCCGCGGCCGCCAGCCTCGCCGCCCCGCCCTTGGCCGTGTCGCTGACCATCTGAATCTGGCGGGCGAAGGGGTGCATGTCGGGGGCCAAGCGCGCCTCGGTGAGGGTGGCGAGATCGACGCCCCCCGCCTTGGCGTGGCCCTCCGCCTTATCCAAAATGGCCGAAAGGTTGCGCAGTACGTTGAGATAGCCGGGGACGGAGGCGTCGTAGAGGGAAATGGACAAAGGGAGCTCTCCATGGCGAGGGTTGTCGCCGCCAGATAGGGCCGCGCCGCGCCGGTCCCAAGGGGCGCGGTGAGTTTAGGAAGGATCGATCCCGATGTGGGAAGCCAGGTGGGAGCGGTGGAACAGAGGTGAGCGCGTATCGCTGCTCCTGGACGGCGCGGCCTTGTCATTCGGGGCCGCCCTCGACGCCTTGTGGCGCGACGAGGGTTTTCGGTCGTTTCTGCTTGGCGTGTTGGCCGACGCGCCGTTTCCAGCCTTCTTCTGGGAAATGCCGCCGATCACACGCGCGGACCTCAGCCGACCGTTCGAATATGTCGCCATCGCGGCGCCGGGCTTCGACGGCGGCGCGGCCGATCCCAGGCCGTTCGCGGCCCAACTCGTGGCCGGCGCGCCAGGCAAAACTGTAGTCGCGTTCGCGAACCTCTCGGGCGACGCCACGCTGATCGCCCCCAGGCCGCTGGGCCTGCGGGAACCCTACGCCCATTTCGCCGCCTTCCTACGTGGCGCGCCCACGTCTCAACAACACGATCTGCTGGCCCTGACCGCGGCCGAGGCTCAAAAGACGCTATCCGATCGCCCCCTGTGGATCAGCACGGCCGGCCTCGGCGTCTTCTGGCTCCACGTCCGCCTGGACAGCCGGCCGAAATACTATTCCCACGCGCCGTACCAAGCGTGGCCGAGAACCTGACAGCTAGGACCGAGTGTGGGCGAAGTCGATGTTTGGCGCCGCCCGATATGCTATGTGACGGGATGAAACGCCCGATCGTCTCTGGAGGCCCGCGATGAGCGAAACACACCGGATCACCGTCGATCTGCGCCAATGCGGCGGCAGGCCCTGCCTGCGCGGCCCTAGTATCTGCGTCAAGGATGTGCTCGACCTGCTCGCCGTCGGCGCGACGCGCGAGGAAATTCTGGACGATTATCCGCTGCTTGAGGCGGGGGATATCACCGCCGTTCTCGAATACGCCGCCCGCCGGAGCGATCATCCGGTACTGCGCGTTGCCTGATGCGGTTCCTCGTCGAAGGCTTATGCCTTTGCTTCCGGTGAGATCAACATGTTGTAGGTAAGGGGTGGATGGGTGGCGGCGATGCCGAGTAGCGATTGGAAGGCGGCATGGCGGGTTCGTCGGCGGTTGAAGCGGAAGAC
>JBDTIW010000203.1:0-3121 GCA_039936215.1 Caulobacteraceae bacterium
GGGCCGAGGTCACCGATCCCGAGACCGGCGTCAGTGTCCTGGCCCGGTCTGCCGCGGCGCTGCAGGTCGAAGCCCTGGCCCCCGGCGCCACCGAGGAGATGAAGGCCAGGGCCAAAAAGGCGGCGGCCGGCGGCGACCTGCCGGTGGCCGACCTGGGCTCGGGTTCGGATTATTCGTCCTTCGTTCAGCACCTGGGCATCGCCGCGCTCAACATCGCCTATGAGGGCGAGGGGCAGTCCGGCGGGGTCTATCACTCGGCCTACGATACCTTCGAGCACTACGACCGGTTCGGCGATCCGGGCATGGTCTATGGGGTGGTCCTGGCCAAGACCGGCGGGCGCCTCGCCCTGCGCGCCGCCGACGCCGATATCCTGCCGTTCGAGTTCGGCGATTTCGCCGACACGGTGGGCGATCAGGTGGCGGAATTGAAGAAACTGCTGGTCACCGAGCGCGAACACGCGGTCACCGTGGACAAGCTCCTGGACCAGAAGGCCTTCGCTCTGGCCGCCGATCCCACCCTCTCCAACGGTCCGCCCGACCGCGAGGCGCAGGTCCCAGCCCTCGATTTCACCCCCCTCGACACGGCGCTTACTCGCCTGAAGGCCAGCGCCGCCGCCTACGACCAGGCCGCCGCCGGCGCCGTCACGCTCTCGCCCGACCGCCTCGCCAAGGCCAACGCCATCCTGCAAGGCGTCGAACAGGCCATGACCGACGAACGCGGCCTGCCCGGCCGACCGTGGTATCGCCATCTGATCTACGCCCCCGGCCTCCTCACCGGCTACGGCGCCAAGACCCTGCCAGGCGTGCGCGAAGCCATCGAGGGGCGGCGATGGGCGGAGGCCACCGACTACATCGGCCGCACGGCGGCGGTGCTGGACGCGGTGAGCGGGAGGCTGGATGCGGCGCGGGGGGTGTTGGGGGGTGGCTAGGGTCGCCTCTTTTGTCTTTTGCGGCGAGGCCGGCAATCCACCGTAAATTTGATGGTCTTTGGAGCGTTAATGCGGATTCGAACCGCGATGCAGAAAAATATCGCAACTAAAATCGTCATCGACATATTGTTATTCCTCTTTCAAAAAAACATGACCGCACCTTTCGGTTTGCAGAAATGAACGCCGGAAAAATTCCGATCGCAAGTAAACATTATCACGATATCGAATTTAAGTCAATAAAACTTTGCTTCGTCCGTGTTTCGGGGCGATCTTGCCACAGCGGCGCCGGATTGGAACGCGGATCAGGCGGCGGAGCGCGGCGGCGGCCGTTCGTCGTCCGCGCCGAGGCTATCGATCCAGGCGTCCACCCGAGCTTCGCTGACCGTGCGGCCAGCTTGGCCCGAGGCGCGGGCCTGAGCGATCATTCGCGATTCGCGGTCGATAAGGGCGCGCCTTTCCGCCGCCTTCTCGGATAAAGGGGCCGGATCGCAGCCTGGCACAGGTAAAGAGTCTCACGCCGCCGAGACGGACAGCCGGACGCCGAGGGCCTTCATCACGCCGGCGACGGTGTTGAAGGACGGGTTGCCGGAGTCCGCCAGGGCCTTGTAGAGGCCGGCGCGGGTGATTCCGACCTTGCGCGCGATGTCGGTCATGCCGCGCGCGCGGGCGACGTCTCCGATGGCGGCCTTGATGAGAGCGGGGTCGCCGTCCTCGAACACGGCGTCGAGATAGGCGGCGATCGCCTCGTCGCTTTCCAGATGCTCGGTGACATCCCAGCGGGTGGTGGCGAGTCCCATCAGTCCAGCTCCTTGGCGATCTGCTTTGCCCGTTTGATGTCGCGGTCCTGGCTGCTCTTGTCGCCGCCGCTCAGAAGAAACAGAAGGGCGTCTCCGCGACGCACAAAATAGAGTCGATATCCCGGCCCGTGGTCGATCCGCATTTCGCCGACACCCTCGCCCACCGGCCTCACATCTCCCATGCCCCCCAGCGAAGCGCGCCGAATGCGGGCGTGGATACGCGCTTTCGCCCGGACGTCGCGCAGATCGCGTAGCCAGCGTTCAAAGATCACGGTCTGGCGAATCTCGATCATTTGTCAACCGTGGTATACGACATGTTCGGGACCATGCAAATCAAATGCTCACCCCGCAGAGCGTGGCGAGCTTGGCGCGCACTTCCGCCAGGGTGGCGGGGGAAACGGCCGCGCCCGCGTAGCGGATCGGCCGGGCGGTGGTGTCGATGCCGCGGACGTGGCTGGTCAGGATCTCTCCGGTGATGGGCAGGCCCGGCGGCAACACGACGCTTGAGCCAAAGCCGCGGACCGTGCCGGTGATCGGGCAGACGATGGCGAAGGCGGAGGCGCGGAAGAAGGCGGCGGCGGAGAGAACGAGCGCCGGCCGTCGGCCGCTCTGTTCGCGTCCCGTGCGTGGGTCGAAGTCCGTCCAGATGAGGTCGCCCGCGTCGGGGACGTAGGGCGGCTCAGCCATCCACGATCTCGCCGCCGACATCGTCGCCCCAATCGAACGCGGCGCGCATGGCGCGGGGCGTCATGTTGGCGAGAAGGTCTTCGAGGCGATAGGCCGGGGCTACGGCCTCGATCGTCAGCTTTGCGCCCTCCGCGCTGATGTTGACCTTCTGGCCTTCGGTGACGCCGATCTGCGCCGCGAGCGCGCGCGGCAGGCGCAGCCCCAGGGAATTGCCCCACTTTGAAATCTGGACGTGCATGGATGCTCTCCAATTGGCATAGGATATACAATATGTATCTTACAATTCAAAGCCACGCCAAACGCTTGCCCACGTTCGGGATGTCATTATATGATTACAGCCATAATGACATTGGAGGCTTGCCATGGCGCACGTCGTGACGATCAACCGCCCCGAGGTGGTGGCGCTCATCGAGGAGGCGGCCAATAGGCTGACGGCGGGCAACAAGACCAAGCTGGTCGGCATGGCCGTGCGGCGGCTCCTGGACGCGGACGTTCGCGCCGGATCCCTGTTTGCGAGCCACCCCGGTTCGGTTCGCGTTCGCGACGGCGTGGATCTCGTCGCGCCCGCCCTCGATGTCGAACCCGATGCCGAGAGCGGTCTGGAAATCGAGCGGTGAGCGGCAGGCTGCTGCTCGACACCCACATCGCCCTTTGGCTCGCGAGCGGCGACGCGCGTCTTCGCCCGCCGACCCGCGCCTTGATCGACGA
>JBDTIW010000204.1:0-6067 GCA_039936215.1 Caulobacteraceae bacterium
CCATCGTGCCCCTTTCGGCGGTCGCGACCTGGGCCGACGCGGCGACCCCGACCTCGGTCAACCACCAGGACACCCAGCCGGCGACCACCATCTCGTTCAACCTCGCGCCCGGCAAGTCCCTGAGCGACGCCACCAAGGCCATCGCCCAGGCACAGGCCGATATCGGCATGCCGGCCAACATTCACGGCGGCTTCCAGGGCACCGCCCTGGTCTATCAACAGTCCCTGGCCAACGAGCCGGTGCTCATTCTGGCCGCCCTGGTCGCCATCTATCTGGTGCTCGGCATCCTCTACGAGAGCTACATCCACCCCCTGACAGTGCTCTCCACCCTGCCTTCGGCCGGCATCGGGGCGGTGATCGCCCTGATCGTCTTTCACATCGAGTTCACCATCATCGCCCTGATCGGGATCATTCTCTTGATCGGCATCGTCAAGAAGAACGCCATCCTGATGATCGACTTCGCCCTGGCCGCCGAGCGCGACCACGGCCTTGGCGCTCACGACGCCATCCGCCAGGCCGCCCTGACGCGGTTTCGGCCGATCATGATGACGACGTTCGCCGCCATGCTGGGCGCGCTGCCGCTCGCCATCGGTCTGGGCGAGGGCGCCGAATTGCGCCAGCCGCTCGGTGTCACCATCATCGGCGGACTGATGGTGAGCCAAGTAATCACCCTTTTGACCACGCCGGTGGTCTTTCTCTATCTCGACCGTTTCCGCCGCCGCCGGCCCAGCGGCGATCTTCCCCGCGCCGCCGCCACGCCGGCGCCGGTTCCACCGCCTGAAAGATCGAGACATGCGCCGCGCCTCGCCTAAGATTATTGGTTTCGTTTGTGTTCTGCTGGCATGCGGGGCGGTGAGCGGCTGCCTGGTGGGTCCCAACTATCGGCGCCCCAGCGCGCCGACGCCGCTTGCCTACAAGGAAATCCAAGGCTGGACGCACGCCAACCCTTCCGACGCCGCCGACCGGCGCGACTGGTGGACGGTGTTCGGCGACCCGACCTTGAACGCCCTTGAAACCCGCGTCGAGACGTCCAACCAGACCCTGGCCGGCGCCCAGGCCGCCTATCGCCAGGCCCGCGCCCTGGTCGCCCAACAGCGCGCCGCCCTCTTCCCGACCGTCGCCCTGAGCGGTTCGGCCGGCGCGTCCGGCGGGGTGGGAACCGCCACGACACAGGCCTACAACCTCGGCCTCGGGGCCACCTGGGAGCCCGACCTCTGGGGGCGCGTCCGCCGCACCATCGAGAACGCCGGCGACAACGCCCAGGCCAGCGCCGCCAATCTGGCCGGCGCGCGCCTGTCGGCCCAGATGGAGCTGGCCGCCGACTACATTTCCCTGCGCCAGTTCGACGAGGAAAAGCGCCTGCTCGACGCCACGGCGGCCGGCTACGCCCGCTCCCTGACCATCATCCAGAACAAATACAAGGTCGGCGTGGCGGCCAAGAGCGACGTCCTGTCGGCCCTGAGCCAGCTCCAGACCACCCAGGCCGACGACGCCGACCTCGCCCAGCAACGCGCCCGGGTGGAGCACGCCATCGCCATCCTCACCGGCCAGCCGCCCGCCGCCCTCACCCTGGCCCCGGCCCCGTGGACGCTCGCGCTTCCCCTGATCCCCGCCGGCCTGCCCTCGACCCTGCTGCAGCGCCGGCCCGACATCGCCGCCGCCGAACGCTCGGCCGCCGCCGCCAACGCCCTGATCGGCGTCCAGGTCGCCGCCTACTATCCCAACCTCACCCTCACCGGCCAGGGCGGCTTCGCCGCCGGCGAACTGGGCCAGCTTTTCAACACCTCGAGCCTCGTCTGGTCGCTGGGCGCCTCGGCGGCCGAGACCCTGTTCGACGCCGGGGCCCGCCGCGCCGGCGTGGCCCAGGCCAGGGCGGCCTATGACCAGGCGGTGGCCAATTATCGCCAGACCGTGCTCGTCGCCTTCGGCCAGGTGGAGGACAATCTGGCCGCCCAACGCGTCCTGGCCGCCGAACAGGCCCTGCGCCTGGCCGCCTCGAAGGCCGCCGACGCCAACGAAGCCATCGCCCGCAACCAGTACCTGGCCGGCCAGGTCGATTACACCACCGTGGTCGTCGCCCAGGCCACGGCGCTGAGCGCCCGCAACGCCGAACTGCAGATCGAGGCGGCCCGCCTGACCACCGCCGTCGATCTCATCGCCGCCCTGGGCGGCGGCTGGACACCCGCGACCGCGCCGTAGCGAACTTTCCGGCGGCCCCATTGACAACCTCCCATAAATTGCATATTGCAATTTGAAGTGGAATTGTCAAGCCCTGTTTTCCTTGGCGAGCAAGGGAAATGTGCGCGGTTTCCGGGCGGCGAAGAGCGACGAGATTCGACGAGAAACGCCCCGATTTCGGCGAGAAGCGCCCCCTTTTCGACGAGGAAAGGCTTCGATCCGGCGAGGAACGGGGCGCCTTCTCCCGCGAACGACGCGGGCGAGGGCCGTGACACCAACGCCTCATGAGGCTGACTCGTTGATTTCGTAGCGCGGGGTTTGTCAGCCCATGGGCGCCAATTCAGGCGATCCGCCCCTCGTACCGCCGGCTTCCAGCCGGCTCTTCATAGCGGCGGCGAAGAGCCGGCTGGAAGCCGGCGCTACGAGATCGCCCGGCGCCGCCCCGGCTTGCGTGGGCCCCGCTGGGCGGCCTAGGAAATACAGGGCAGAGGCTTAAAGCCCATGGAGCGTGGAACAATGAAAATCGTACTGGCCGCCAGCGCGCTGCTGTTTGGCCTCGCCGCCGCGCAAACCGCCGGCGCCGTCTGCCCGCCCGGTCTGCCGCCAGGGGTCTATTGCGGATCGAAGGACGTCTCGGCGGTCCCGGCCGGGACCTATGGCCTCGACCCCGACCATGTGGCGGTGATCGCCCGTTACTCGCACCTGGGCTATTCCTACAGCATCTTTCGGTTCGACAAGGTGGCTGGGACCCTGGTTTGGGATCCGGCCGCGCCGGCCCGTTCCAGCCTCTCGGCCAACGTCGAGACCGCCTCGGTAGCCACCAATGTGGCGGGCTTCGCCAAGGATATCGCCGGCGTGGGCTTCCTCAAGTCGGCTGACTTTCCAAAGGCGAGCTTCGTCTCCACGGCGTTCCGGCGCACCGGCCCCACCCATGCCCAGGTCGACGGCAATTTCACCCTTATGGGCAAGACAAGGCCGCTGACCTTCGAGGTCGAACTGATCGGGGCCGGCAAGGGCTTCGGCGCGCCCCGCATGGGCATCGAGGCGAAGGCCAGCATCCTGCCCACCGACTTCGGCCTGCCGGCAATGATGAACGATCCCATCGACCTCGTCATCGACGCGGAGTTCGCCAAGAAGGGGTGAGGCGCCCTTCCTCCCTCCCCTTCATGGGGAGGGTGGCTTCGAGCGCTTGCGAGAAGACGGGTGGGGAGTGCTGAAGCTTCCTGAATGTTTCAGGATACCTGGCTTGGCAAGACTTCGGCAGCTTCGGCGCTCCCCACCCTGACGCCTTCGGCGTCTGTCCCTCCCCATAGGGGGAGGGAGGAATCACCCGTTTGGCGCCACCAGGATCTTGATCTGGCTCTTGTCGGTTTGCAGGCGGGCGAAGGCGCTGGGCGTATCGTCCAGGCCCACCACGCCGGTGAGGATCTCGCTGTAGCGGCTCGCCCCTTCGGCCAGATGGTGCAGCGACGCGGCGAATTCCTCCGGCGCGTAGCCGAACACATAGCGCAGCTCGATCTCCTTGGCAGTGAGCACCAGGGGCTCGATATGGTCGCGCTCCATGCATACCCCGGCGACGACGATCCGCGTTCCCGCCGGCGCCGCCAGAGCCAGGGCCTCGACGACGCCCGGCGCGCCGACGCATTCGAAGACGATCGCGCGCCTGACGCTCTGGCCTTGCAGGGTGGCCATGAAGGCCTCGGCGCGCGTTCCAGGTACGCCGAACTCGGTCCACGACGCGTGCGGCGAAACGGCCGCCGGATCGACGACGCGGTCGGCCCCCATGATCGCCGCCGTCGCTCGCCGCTCGGCCGAATAGTCGCTGGCGATCACCGGTCCCAGGCCCCGGACTTTGAGCGAGGCGATGACCGCCAGGCCAACCGGACCGCAGCCCACCACCATGAACACGTGGTCTTGCTCCGGCGCCGCCTTGGCCACCGCGTGTTCGCCCACCGCCAGGGGCTCGGTGAGCGCCGCGTGCTCCGAGGAAAGCCCATTGGGAACCTCGTGCAGCAGCATCTCGGTGAGCACCAGGGACTGGGCGAAGCCGCCGGGCAGCCGGCTTGAATAGCCCACCGTCTCGAACCCGGCCGGCGTCATCACGGCCGGCATGGAGACGACCCGCGTCCCGGCCTTGAACCGACCAGGCTCGCCTGGCCCATGCTCCACCACCTCGCAGCAGAACTCGTGGCCGAACACCGTGTCGGCGCCCTTTTTCATGTGACCTACGGCGCCGATGCGTTCGCCAAGATCGATCATGCGGTCGTAGTGGTCCAGCGCGTGCAGGTCGGAGCCGCAGATGCCGCACGCCAGGGTCTTGCACAGCACCTGGCCGGTCTCGGGGGTGGGCGCCGCCATCTCGTCCACCACCAGGACGCCGCCGCGCCGGATCACCGCGCGCATGGCGCTATTCCGCCGCTTCGGACTTGGAGGTATCCAGGCCCATCATGGCGGCGAACACCGGATTGATGTCGGCCGCGCCCTTTTCCTGGACGTGCTCGAGGATACGCGTCCCCACCGCCGCCCGCGCCTGGGCGGTGAACTCGTCCTTGTTGGCGCGCACCCACTCCATGGAGGCGTCGCGGTTGACATTGAGCTGCTGAAACCTCGGCGCCACATAGCGGGCGAAGAGTTCGTAGGATCGTTTGGTCGCCTCGAAGCGCGCCCAGTTGTGGGCCATGAACAGAAAGCAGCCGAAGCCGCCGGACTGGTCGATCAGGGCCTGGATCTTCTCCGCCGCCTCATCCGGCGTGCCGATCACCGCGATGCCGGTCTCCATGAACGCCTCCACCGGATCGCGGCCCGCGCTGTCGGGCACGATGGGCAGGTTGGCGACCTCGCGGAAATAGTAGAGCCACTTTTCCAACCCGAACCGCACCTGGGCCACCGCCTCGTCCTTGGTTTCGGCGATGTGCATGGGACCCACCAGACGCCAGGCGGCGCGGTCCATCGTCTTGCCGTGGTCGGCCGCCAGGCCCTCGGCGATCACCCAGTTGGAGGCCAGGGCGTTGAAGCCGCCCTGGGATGTCGCGCCCAGGGACAGCAGGCCGGCCCCATGGCGGCCGGCCGCCCGCGCGCCCGTGGGGGAAATCTGGCTGGCCACCGCGATCTCCACGCTCGGCCGCGAATAGGGGGTCATTTGCAGGCGGGCGTCCCTCAGGGTGAACCAGTCGCTTTCGTGGGTCACGGTCTCACCGCGCAGCAGTCGCACGATCACGGCCAACGCTTCGTCCATCCGGTCGCGCTGCTTGGCCACCGGAATGCCCATGGCGAAGGCGTCCGATGACAGGGCCCCCGGCCCGGCCCCGAACATCACCCGCCCACGGGTCAAGTGATCGAGTTGGTTGATGCGGTCGGCCAGCATGAACGGGTGATGGTAGGGCAGGGAGGAGACGCCGGTCCCCAGCCGGATGTGGCGGGTCCGCTCGGCGGCGGCGGCGATGAACACCTCGGGGCTGGCGATCACCTCGAAGCCGGCCGAATGATGCTCGCCGATCCACGCCTCGTCATAGCCCAGCGCATCCATCCACTGGACCAGTTCGAGATCCCGCTCGATGGCCAGGGTCGGGTTCTCGTCGGTGGGATGAAAGGGCGCGATGAACGCCCCGAAACGCATCTTCTGTCCCAACATCGGCCGGCGATCCTTGGCTATGGCGGTGGTTTTCTCACCCACCATAGTTCCTCCCTCCCCCAATGGGGAGGGTGGCTTCGAGCTCTTGCGAGAAGACGGGTGGGGAGTGGCGAAGCTTCAGAGAATCTGGCGAATTGACTGTCTCGAAGATCTGCAATCCTCCAACATCGGGGCCTCTTCGCCACTCCCCACCCGTCTTCTCGCAAGAGCTCGAAGCCACCCTCCCCATTGGGGGAGGGAGGAACTATGGTGGGTGAG
>JBDTIW010000205.1:0-4201 GCA_039936215.1 Caulobacteraceae bacterium
CGTCCAGGAACCATCCCCAGCCCTTGTCAGAGCCGCCCCGCACATGGGCGCTGGCCCAGATCCACCCACGGTCCACCAGGCTGAGGGCCTGGGTCGAAAACACCGGCTCGTGCGGATAACCGTAGGCGCCGTAGCCGTAGAGCATCAACGGCGCCGAGCCGTCCAGGACCGCGCCCTTGCGCATGAGGACGGTGATCGGAACCCGTTGGCCATCGGGGGCGGGGGCGTGGAGCCGGCGCGTTTCGTAGGCCGCCGGATCGTGGCCGGAGGGAACCTCCTGGGTCTTGCGCAAAGTGCGCGCGCCGCTCGCCATATCGTAGTCAAACCATTGCCTAGGCGTGGTCGGCGACTGGTAGACGAAGCGGGTGACGGCCGTGTCGTACTCATAGCCGCCGCTGAGCGAGAGGGCGAAGGCCGCTTCGTCGAAGGCGATGGCGTGTTCGGGTCCGTCTCGCTCCATGACCACGAGGCGATCACAGGCGTTATCCCGCTCCAGCCGCACCAGATGGTCCCTGAAGGGCGCCATGCCGGCGATCAGCCGGCCGGGGCGGTGATCCACCCACGTCTCCCAGGTCGCGGCGCTCGGGACCGCCGCCCGCGAGACCATCAGCTTGAAATCCACCGCTCCGCCGTCGTTGGTCCGGATCACCCAGCGGTCGCCCCAGCGGTCGAGATCGTAGCGGACGCCCGGCCGCCGAGGCTGGGCGGGCGCCGGGGCGACGGTGGGATCGGCCGCGCCGATCAGCCAGACTTCGCTGGTCTCCTGGTTCTGGGAGACGATCAGGATGTGGCTGTCATCGGCCGTGACACCCACGCCCAGGAACATGCCCTCGTCGGCCTCCTCATAGACCAGGACGTCCTCGCCGCCGCGCGCCGGGCGGCGGAAGACCTTGGCCGGGCGGGCGTTCTCGTCGCGCCAGATCCAGAACAGCCAGTGCGAATCGGGCGAGAAGGCGAAGTCGCCCGTGGCGTTCTCCGGGCCCCCGGGCAGGATTTTCCCCGTGGCGAGGTCGCGGACCAGGATGCGGTGATACTCCGAGCCCTGCTCGTCCACGGCCCAGGCGTAGAGGCGGTGGTCGGGCGAATGACGCGCCGCGTCCACGCCGTAGTAGGCCTTGCCCTTGGCCTCGGCGTCTTCGTCCAGCAGGACCGTCTCGGCGTCGTTGCCGGCACGCGCACAGCGGACGTGGCGCGGGTGCTGGGCGCCCAGTTCATAGCGGTAGAAATAGTCGAAGGGGCCGTCGGGGGTGGGGACCGAAGAGTCGTCCTCCTTGATCCGGCCCTTCATCTCTTGGAAGAGGCGCGCCTGCAGCGGCTCCGTGGACGCCAGGACGGCCGCCACATAGGCGTTCTCCGCCCGCAGATGCTCGCGCACCTCCGCCTTGACCACCGAGGGATCGCGCAGGACCGCCCGCCAATTGTCGTCCTTCATCCAGGCGTAGTCGTCCACCCGCTCGCGGCCGAGCTGGCGGATGTGTTTGGAATCCTTGCGGGGGACGGGAGGCGTGGCGACGGTCATGGCGGGCTTGTGCGGCGCGGCCGGCTTTGTGGCAATGCTATCGCCACGCGTAGTTGAAGCTCAGGCTGACCCGCTCCGTCTTGGCCCGGTTCGCCAGCACCTCATGGCGCAACCAGCTTTCCCAGATGAAGACGGCGCCCGGCGCGGGGGTCAGGGTGACGAAACTTCGGAGCGTCTCCGCCGCGTCGGCGCGCCGGGGCGGGGCGGCCATCATCAGGGGCAGGCGCGGGTCCTCCAGCCGCAGACCGCCCGCGCCTGGAGGGGTGGTCACATAGACCGTGCCGGAAAGCACGCTGTGCGGATGAATATGCCCCGAGTGCGCCGCCCCGCGCTTCAGGACGCTGACCCACAGGCTGTCGAGTTTCAACCGCCCGCGCGGGCCGAGGTCGAACGCCAGGGCGTCGGCGAAGGCGCGCGCGTGGCGGTCCAACCGCCGCTTGAGATCGCCGAACACCGTGGCCCGCGTGGGAAGATCGTTCAGGGAAGCGTAGGAGGTATAGCCGCCATAGTGGTGGGCCTCGCACCACGCGAGGCCCGCCCTGTCCTGCGCCGCCAGCATGGCGCAGGCGGCTCCCAGTTCGGCGTTGAAGGCGGCGAACCCCGGCTCGACGGCCAGCGACGCCTCGTAGATTTGGGTGGCGAAGAAGCTGCGTACGGCGGCCACGGCTTTTTTGCAGCCGTCTCACTCGGAACGCGAGGCGGCGGGACTGGCGGCGGCCGAGACGGCGGCGGCTTCCTCGGCGGCGCGGCGGGCGGCGCCGATGCGCTGGCGGCGCCGGCTGTACCAGAATGTCCACAGGCCCAGGACGCCCATGGTCCCGTAACTGGTGATCGGGCTCACCAACAAATAGTCGCGGATCGAAAGGGTGAACACCAGGACGCAGGCGGCGGCGGTTTGCGCCAACAGGCCAAAGCCCCAGACCAGGGTCATGAACGTCATGGCGCGGCGGAAATGGATATTGGAGCGCAACGCCTCGAACGCCTCCGCCTCCTGGGCGGATTTTCGCCTCATGGTGGCGCGGGCGAGCTGATAGATCAACGGTTTGCCGATCGCCGCCGAGCCGAGAAAGACCAGGGCGATCAGGCCGCCGACCAGATTTTCTCGCAACTGCAGAAAGCGCGCCGAGCCTCCGCCGAAGAAGGCCAGCAGGGAAAGCGCGATGCCGGCCAGGACCAGCATCGAGAGGGCGTCAACCCGCCGCTTGCGGGCCAGGACCACCAGACTCCAGAAGATCGGCGGCCCCGAGGAGGCCAACAGGGCGCGCACGTCGCCCAAAGACCGCCTGGCGAGGTCGTAGATCACGAACGGCAGGATGAAGTTGAACAGGGCTTCCAGGGCGATGCCGCCCCCGTTTTCGCGGATGTAGGCCTTCGCCTTGCCGAGGTTTTCCGTCAGATCCGCCATGGCCGCCCTCTTTCGCGAAATTCCGTCTTCGGTCCCAAGCCGGTCACGTCCGGCCCGGTATCGCCAGCCCGCGTCGCACCGCCGGCCGCGCCAGGCCGCGCTCAAGCCATGTCGGAACATGCGTCAGCGCATCGAACGCCACAAGCTCGCCGGCGCCATAAAAGCCGATCAGATTGCGCACCCAGCCGATCAGGGAAATGTCGGCGATCGTATAGTCGTCGTCCATGATCCATCGCCGACCCGCAAGACGCGCTTCCAGCACCCCGAGCAGTCGTTTGGATTCGTCGCTATAGTGTTCCAGCGGACGCTTGTCGGCGATCGCCTTGCCGGCGAACTTATGGAAATAGCCGATCTGGCCGAACATCGGCCCCACCGCCGCCGCCTGGAAGAACACCCATTGCAGGGTCTCCCAACACAGCGCCGGATCGGCCGGCAGAAGCTGGCCGGTTTTCTTGGCCAGATAAATCAGGATCGCCCCCGATTCGAAGAGACCCATGGGGGCGCCGCCCGGTCCATCGGGATCGACGATGGCCGGGATCTTGCCGTTGGGGTTCAGCGACAGAAACTCAGGGGTCCAGCTCTCGTTCGCGCCGATATCGACCCGGTGCGCCTCGTAGGGAAGCCCGATCTCCTCCAGGGCGATCGACGCCTTCACGCCGTTGGGCGTCGTCGCCGAATAGAGTTGCAGCCGCTCCGGATGCTTGGCCGGCCAGCGCGTGGCGATCGGAAAGGCTGAAAGGTCGGACATCGAAAGCTCCGGCAACATTCCGCCGGGGCCGTGATCGAACCACCCGCGACAAATTGCAGTTTGCAATTTCCCGGCCGAGATGTCAAGACGTTTTTTCCCAGACGCCACAAGGGAAAGGGCGGGCGTTCGGGGCGCGAAAAGGCGGCATTGGAGCGACGAGAAACGACGAGAATCGCCCCCTTTTCGACGAGAGACGCACCCCTTACGACGACAAGAGCGGCCTTCGCGACGAAGAACGTCGCCCTTTTGGCACCGCCCGTCGGTCGAGGACAAGCCGGCAAGGAAAAGCCCCGCGCCGGGAGGAGCGCGGGGCTTCTTTCGCCAGGCCGAAGGGTCAGGCCCTGGCGGTCTTAGCGGAAGGACCGGCCGATGTAGCGGCCGCGGTAGGGGGCCCAGCCGCGACGGCCATAGTAGGGATAGCCGTAGGCGCCATAGTAGGGGACGCCGTAGTAGGGATAGCCGTAGACGCCGCCCAGAACCGCGCCGACGGCGAAGCCATAGCCATACGGATAGCCGTATCCGTAGCCGC
>JBDTIW010000206.1:0-11235 GCA_039936215.1 Caulobacteraceae bacterium
ATAGCCCTCGGTGCGCAGGCGCTCATAGTGGGCGGCGCGGGCGCGGGCCGCGCCGGCGGCCGAGGCGGCGGCGAAATAGTCGCCGCGGCTGGCGTCGCGGAACTGATCGAGGGGCGAGGTTTCCGCCCTCGTCCCGGCGTTCGGCGCCGGAGCCGCCGCGAGCGCCGCCATCCTGCCGTGTTCGGCGCTGCATTCGTTGGGCGCGCGCAGGAAGGTCATCGAGCCGCCTTCGAAGGCCTGCCGCTGGCCGTCGGGGGTGTTGGTCGCGTCCGAAACCGGCAGGCCGAGCCAACCGCTCGGCCCTCCATACTGGAAATAGAGCCGGTAGATGCAGCCGGAGACGATGAAGGTCTGACCGGCGTGGGGTCCCGAGGCGTGCCACAGGACGGTCGCGGCGGGAAAGGCCGCCTCCCGGGCGCGCGAGCCCTGCGGCGAGGTCGAGGTCGCCAGGTCTTCGGCGGTGGGACAGCCGAGCGGTCCCTCGGCCCCCCCCATGGCCGTCCACTTGTCAAAGATCGGTCCGCTGAGCGCCTTGCCGCAGGCGAGGCCGCCGCCGGACGCATGGGCCTGGGCTATGGTCGGGGCTGCGAAGCCGACCCCCAAGGCGAGCGCGGCCAGCGCGGCCATGACCATCGCGCGCCACATCCCGGTGATGGAAGGACCTGTCGAGCGGAACATCGGCGAGCCTGTCGGTGCGAGCCAAACGCGAGAGCCTTCGCGATACGCCCGCCGACCATCGACCTCAACCGGTCAGGTGGGCTATGGTCTATCCAAGGCTGCGGCTGGCGCGCGTTCGCCGGCCGTGCTTATCGTTTTTCAAGTCCCTTTCGAGAGGCCGCATGGCGAAGGAAGAACTTCTGGAACTGCCGGGCACGGTGAGCGAGCTGCTGCCCAACGCCACCTTCCGGGTGAAACTGGAAAACGAGCACGAAATCATCGCCCATACCGCCGGCAAGATGCGCAAGAACCGCATCCGCGTCCTGGCCGGCGACAAGGTCCTGGTCGAGATGACCCCCTACGATTTCAGCAAGGGCCGGATCACCTATCGCTTCAAATAGGACATTTCCCGCCGTCGCTCGCCGCCTCTTGGCGCCGCTTGAACCGCCGCGCGCCGGGGCGTAGCGAGGCGCCGTGATGGATATCCTCAAGGATCGGCGCGTGATCCTCGCCGGCGGCGCGGGGCTGGCCCTGGCCGCTGGCTTGGCCGTGGCCGCCCTGATCGCCACCCGCCACCACGATTCCCAGGAAGCGCCGCCCGCCTCGCAAGGCGGTCTGGTGGTTCAGACCGGGCGCGACGACGACATCAAGCTCGATCCCCGCCGGCCCTTGCGCTGTTTCGTGAACGGCCTGTTGGTCGGAGAACTGCCGCTCGCCGACTGCGCCAAGCGCAACGGCGTGGCCACCGGCGGCCTGGACGTGGGTCTCGACCCCAGCGGCGCCCTGGCCGCCTCTCATGGCATGTCCACCGACATCACCCCGTTGCCGCCGTCGCCGGCGAGCTTGGCGTCCGCCGCCGCTCCGCCCGCTGATTCGTCGCCGCCACAAGCCGACGCGCCGCCGGCGGCCCCGCCGGCCGTCGCCCGCGCTGGCGGCGCCCCCTGCCTGCGCTACGGCGAGGCGGGCTGGAGGAGGCTCCCCTACGACACAACCCTCAACGCCTGCGTTCAGACCCTCTACGCCGGCCAGTGCGTCGCGCCCGGCGGCGCCCTCTATGGTCGCTGGGGCGATCGGACCCTGCGCCTTGTCCCGGGCCGGGTGGAGATTTCCGGCGACAACCGCAACTTCCACACTCTTGCCGGACAGGGTTCGGCCTGCTCTCTGCCGCCCATCGCCCCGCCCCAGGGATACTAGGGATTCGACCGTCATGCGCCTCTCACTCCCGCCGCTTGCCCTCCTCGCCGCCTTGGGCCTCGCCGCCTGCCAGAAACAGTTGGACGCGCCGGCCGACCGCGGCGTGTGCTGGCGCCTCGCCCAGCTTCCGGACGGCAAGGTCAAGTTCAACAAGCTGGCCGGGGGCCAACCTGATCTCGAACACTGCGCGGCGCAGTTGGAAATGACGCGTCTGCGCTTCCGGGCGCTGGGCAGCACCGAGACCAAGGTCACCGGCGCCTATCAGGGCCAGTTCCTGTTCATCGACCCCGACGGCGTGTTCACCGCCCAGAGCTACGGCGGCTACCGCTATCCCTTCATGGTCCGCACCGGGGACGGTCGCTTGGCGGTTCCCGGAGCCATGCCAGAACAAAAATAGAACATCGGTCTTGCGTCCGGCGCAAAGCCTGCTAGGGTCGGCGCCGATTCCGGCGCGCTATGGGTCGCCGGGCGATGAGGGATCAAGGCGATGGCGGGCAGTGTCAACAAGGTCATTCTGATCGGCAATCTGGGCAAGGATCCCGAGGTCCGCACCCTTCCCTCCGGCGACCGGGTCGCCAACCTCAGCCTGGCCACCTCCGAAACCTGGCGCGACCGCACCACCGGCGAGCGCAAGGAGCGGACCGAGTGGCATCGGGTGGTGATCTTCAACGACAACCTGGTCAAGGTGGCCGAAAACTATCTGCGCAAGGGCTCCAAGGTCTATATCGAAGGCGCCCTGCAGACCCGCAAATACGAACAGGGCGGGGTTGAGAAATTCTCCACCGAGATCGCCCTGCAGAAGTTCCGCGGCGAACTCACCATGCTCGACGGCAAGGGGGACGGCGGCGGGGCGCGCGACAATGACGCTGGCGGCTACGAGGCCGGCCCGCGCAACGCCGCGTCAGGCCCCAAGGAAACCTTCACCGCCGACCTGGACGACGAGATTCCGTTCTAGGGGCGGTCGCTTCACCATACCGCGCCAGGGAAGTTTTCGAGGATCGTGGGGTCGGCGGTGAGCAGGCGCGCGCCGTCCCAGGCCGCCGTGGCCACGATCAGCCGGTCGAACGGATCGCGCGTCCAGGCGAAGGCTTCCGCCGCCTCGACGATCTCCGCGAATGGCGCGTCCGACACCGTCAAGTCTATTTCCGCGGCCACACTTTCGAAGACCGCCTTGGCCGATTCGCGCAATCGTCCACGCTCTTGAAGATACTTCAGTTCGAACAGGACCATGGGCGAGACCCGGCACGGCCCGCGACGCAGGTGCATTTTGGCGTGCTGCGAGAGAAGGCGCGGCTTGGCCAAATGGGCCCAAACCAAAACGTGGGTATCAAGATGAATCACGCGTCCGGTTCCGGCTCCTCATCCCAGACCCAATAGGGTTCACCCGCGCTCAAGGCTTCCACCGAAAGATCGGCGCCTTCCCATCCGGGCGGTGTTGGTCTCGCCATGAACCGGTCGAACTTCTCGGCCCGCCGCTCGATTTCGGATTCGCGTTCGCCTCGCAGCACGACGCGACCGCCCTTGCGCTTGATCTCGATGGGTTCGCCCGTGGCCAGGGCCTCATCGACCATGTGGAACAGGTTTTTGCGAAATTCGGTGATGGTGACGGTCTTCATGCGTACAGATTAGCCGCATGGAACGTACAGGTCAACGTCGTTTCCCTTGAAAAGTGGCGTTTCGCGCTCTGGAATGCTATCAACACCAACGGACGTTCGGTGTCCGATTCTGAGCGTTGAAACCCTCCTTGACCGACGAGACCATCATGCCGCCGGGTGACGGCCGGCGGGGCAATGTGACCCCCATTTCCATCGAGGCCGAGGTCAAGCGCTCGTATCTCGACTACGCCATGAGCGTCATCGTCAGCCGCGCCCTGCCCGATGTGCGCGACGGGCTGAAGCCCGTTCAGCGGCGTATCCTCTATTCCATGGGCGAGCAGGGCCACACGCCCGACCGCGGCTATGTGAAATCAGCCCGCGTGGTCGGCGATGTCATGGGCCGCTATCACCCGCACGGCGATCTTTCGATCTACGACACCCTGGTGCGCATGGCCCAGCCGTTTTCCATGGGCCTGCTGCTCATCGACGGCCAGGGCAATTTCGGCTCGGTGGACAACGATCCGCCGGCCGCCATGCGCTACACCGAAAGCCGCCTGACCCGCGCCTCCATGGCCATATTGGCCGACCTCGACAAGGACACCGTCGATTTCAGGGAGAACTACGACGGCAAGGAGACCGAGCCGGTCGTCCTGCCCTCCCGCATCCCCAACCTGCTGGTCAACGGGGCCGGCGGCATCGCGGTCGGCATGGCCACCAACATCCCGCCGCACAATCTGGGCGAGATCGTCGACGCCTGCCTGGCCCTGATCGACAATCCCGACATTCCGCTCGACGAGTTCCTGGACATCGTTCCCGGCCCCGACTTTCCCACCGGCGGCGAAATCATCGGCCGCACCGGCGCGCGCCAGGCGCTGATGACCGGCCGAGGCTCGGTGGTTGTGCGTGGGGTCGCCACCATCGAGGAGATCCGCAAGGACCGCGAAGCGATCATCATCACCTCCATCCCCTATCAGGTGAACAAGGCGGCGATGGTGGAGCGGATCGCCGAACTGGTGCGGGAAAAGCGTATCGAGGGCATCGGCGACCTGCGCGACGAGAGCGACCGGACCGGCATGCGGGTAGTCATCGAATTGAAGCGCGACGCTGGCGGCGAGGTGGTCCTCAACCAACTCTATCGCTTCACGCCTCTGCAAAGCGCGTTCGCGGTCAACGCCCTGGCCCTCAACCGCGGCCGGCCGATCCAGATGGGCCTGCGCGAGATGCTGACCGCCTTTGTGGATTTCCGCGAGGAGGTGGTGGTTCGGCGCACGCGCCACGAGCTTTCCAAGGCCCGCGACCGCGCCCACGTCCTGGTGGGCCTGGCCATCGCGGTGGCCAATATCGACGAGATGATCCACATCATCCGTTCGTCCAGGGATCCGGCCGAGGCGCGCGAGCGGCTGATCGGGCGCGACTGGCCGATCGGCGACATGATCGCCCTGATCACCCTGATCGCCGACCCGCGCACGGTGGTGATCGACGGCGACCGCGTCCGCCTGACCGACGAACAGACCCGCGCCATCCTCGGCCTCACCCTGTCGCGCCTCACCGGCCTTGGCCGCGAGGAAATCTTCGCCGAAGCGGGCGAACTGGCCGCCGCCATCCAGGCCCACCTCGATCTGCTTTCTTCGCGCGCCGCGATCATGGCGGTGGTGCGCGGCGAACTGGTGGAGGTGCGCGAGGCCTTCGCCGTCCCGCGCCGCAGCATCATCGTGGAGGGCGACGCCGACGTCGAGGACGAGGATCTGATCGCCCGCGAGGAGATGGTGATCACCGTCACCCACGGCGGCTATGTCAAGCGCACGCCGCTTACCACCTACCGAACCCAGCATCGCGGCGGAAAGGGGCGATCGGGGATGTCCACCAAGGAGGAGGACGCCGTCACCCGGGTCTTCTCGGCCTCGACGCACGCGCCGATGCTGTTCTTCTCCTCCGGCGGCAAGGCCTACAAGCTCAAGGTCTGGCGCCTGCCGCTGGGAACGCCCACCTCGCGCGGCAAGGCCTTCGTCAACCTTTTCCCCATCGAACCGGGCGAGACCATGACCTCCATCCTCGCCCTGCCCGAGGACGAGGCGAGCTGGGACGCGCTGGATGTGATGTTCGCCACCCGCTCCGGGACCGTGCGGCGCAACAAGCTGTCCGACTTCGTGCAGATCAACCGGGCCGGCAAGATCGCCATGAAGCTGGGCGAGAACGACGCCATCGTCGGGGTCGGCCTTTGCACGAGCGTCAACGATGTCCTGCTGACGACGTCCCTTGGCCGCTGCATCCGCTTTTCAGCCGATGACGTGCGCGTCTTCTCCGGCCGCGATTCCACCGGCGTGCGCGGGGTGCGTCTGGCGCCGAGCGACAGTGTCATCTCCATGGCCATACTGCGCGCCGTGGACGCCAGTCCGGCCGAGCGGACCGCCTATCTGAAACAGGCCATCGCGTTGCGCTCGGCCGAGACCGGCGAAGTCGAGGAAGGGGCGGCGCTGGTCGCCGAGAACGACGACGAGACGGCAGCGGGCGATGCGCAGGTGTCGCTGTCGCCGGAACGATTCGCGGGGCTCCAATCGACCGAGGAAATGATCCTCACCGTTTCATCGGAAGGCTTCGGCAAACGGACCTCGGCCTATGACTACCGCCGAACCGGCCGCGGGGGCCAGGGGCTGATCGCTCACGACCTTTCCAAGCGCGGCGGCCGTCTGGTCGCCTCCTTCCCGGCCGAAGACACCGACGAGATCCTGCTGGTCACCGACCAGGGCCAACTCATCCGCGTGCCGGTCGGCCAGATCCGGATCGCCGGCCGCAACACCCAGGGGGTCACCATCTTCCGCACCGCCCTGGACGAACATGTGGTTTCGGTGGAGCGCCTTGAGGGCGACGGAGAAGACGACGAAGGCGGCGACCAGGCCGCCGCGCAAGGGGAGGGGACATGAAACGCACCGGCCTCTATCCGGGGACCTTCGATCCGGCCACCAACGGCCACCTCGACATCATCGGCCGGGCCGTGAAACTGGTGGACAAGCTGGTGATCGGCGTGGCGGTCAACGACGCCAAGGGTCCGCTGTTCAGCCTGGAGGAGCGGGTGGCGATCATCCAGGAAGAAACCAAGCCCTGCGCCCTGATCGCCGAGATCGAAGTCCTGCCGTTCGACAATCTCACCATCCAGTTCGCCCGCCAGGTGGGGGCGCAGGTTATCGTGCGCGGTCTGCGGGCGGTGGCCGACTTCGAATACGAATTCCAGATGACCGCCATGAACCAGCAGCTCGACCGCGACATCGAGACCGTCTTCCTGATGGCCGATCCGCGCCATCAGGCGGTCGCCTCGCGGCTGGTCAAAGACATCGTCTCCATGGGCGGCGACGTCACGCGCTTCGTGCCGGCGGGGGTCAGGACGCGCATGCTGGCCAAGTTCGGACGGGCTTGACCGACGCCCCCTTGCCGTGCGCCAGCTGGCGGTCTAGGCGAGGCGCCATGAAATTCGCCGCCGCCTTCGTCCTTCTCGCCACCCTGGCCGGCGCCGCGAGCGTCCAGGCTGCCGCCAAGTCCGCCCCGGCCGTCGCCACCGCCCCAACCGCCGCCGACTGGCGGACCCCCGATGCCCAGAATGTCCTGGTCATCGACACCAGCAAGGGGCGGATCGTGGTGGAGATGAGTCCGGCCGCCGCTCCGGCCTCGGTGGCGCGCGTCCGGGAACTGACCCGGGCCGGCTTCTACGACGGCCGCGCCTTCTTCCGGGTGATCGACAACTTCATGGATCAGACCGGCGATCCCCAGGACAACGGCCAGGGCGGCTCGACCAAGCCCGACCTGCCGGCCGAGTTCACCTTTCGGCGCGACGCGGCGACGCCCCTGGTGGTGGCGACCAGGGCGCAGGGCGTGGAATCCGGCTTTCTCGGCAGCCTGCCGGTGATCAGCCAGACCATGGATCTGGGCCTCTTGACCGCCGACCACAAGGTCAACGCCTGGGGAACCTTCTGCCCTGGCGTGGTTGGCATGGCCCGCGCCGAGGCGCCGAACAGCGGCAACAGCCAGTTCTTTCTGATGCGCGGCGCGCAGACCGACCTCGACCAGAAATACACCCCCTGGGGCCGCGCCATTTTTGGCCAGAACGTCATCGACGCCATCAAGACGGGCGAGCCGCCGACGCCGCCCGCCGACACCATGGCCAAGGTCCGCCTGCTGGCCGACATCCCAGCGGCTGAACGCCCGACCGTCCGGGTGATCGATCCCGCCGGCCCGTGGTTCAAGGCCATGGTCGAGCGCGTGCGGGTGGAAAAGGTCATCGACTTTTCGATCTGCGATCTCGATTTTCCCGCTGAAGTGAAGTGAGCCCCCAAGGTAAAATAAGACAATGCCCGAGACCCAAGATACCCTGATCATGACCCTGGCCACCGGCCCGGTGACCATCCGCCTGCGCCCCGATCTGGCCCCCGCCCACGTGGCGCGGATCAAGGAACTGACCGCCGAGGGCTTCTATGACGGGGTGGTCTTCCACCGGGTCATCGACGGCTTCATGGCCCAGGGCGGCGATCCCACCGGCACGGGAAGCGGCGGGTCGTCCAAGCCCAACCTGCCGGCCGAATTCACCACCGCCCCGCACAAGCGCGGCGTCTGCTCCATGGCCCGCACCAACCAGCCCAACTCCGCCAACAGCCAGTTCTTCATCTGCCTGAAGGATTCGAACTTCCTGGACAATCAGTACACGGTGTGGGGCGAAGTCACCGATGGCATGGAACACATCGACGCCCTCCCCAAGGGCGAACCGCCCCGGGAGCCGGGGAAGATCGTGTCGATGCGGGTGGGCTGAAGCCAAGGCAACCTATTTCCGCTCCAGCACCACCACCACCGGATAGTGGTCCGAGCCCAGTCTCGGACCCCGCCTCACGCCCGCCGCCCGCCACGCGCTCCCCACGTAGACATGATCGATCGGCAAAAACGGCAGCGGCGACCACAAACGCCAACGCATGAACCGCGCCGCCGGCCAAGTGAACATACCTCGCGTGAGCCGCGTCAGGCCGAACCGCGCGTCCTGGCGGCGCAGGGCGAACGACCACGGCGTTGAATTGAAATCGCCGGCGACGATCAGGCTGGATCGGTCGAAGCGGTCCAGGACGTCCGCCAGCCGCTGGCTCTGAGCCTGCTGGGGTCCGGCGGGGAACGGCCGGGTGTAGTGGGCGGCGACCACCGTGAAACCGCTCTCGCCATCACCGAATTTCGCCCAGGCCCCGGACAGTCCGGCGCCGGAGAGATCGCCGGCGGCGACGGGCGGCGCCTTGGAAAAGATCAGGGTCGAGCAATCGACAAGCGCGGGGCAGAGGGTGCGATAGGGGTATCGCCGTCCCAGCGCCCCAACCACCCTCGCTCCGCCGCCGATCGCCTCCTCGACCACGACGATGTCGGCGTCCTCGCCTTCGATCCACCGCGCCGTCCCCATGGGATCGATGTTGCGCGCCCACAGATTGAATTGCACCAGCTTCAGGGGTTTGCCGACGGCGGTCGATTTCCGGGGCGCGGCGAGGAACTCCGGCGCCATGATCGATCCCGAAACAAGAATGGCGACGGCGGCGGCCACCAAGGTTGGAGCGACACCCACGCGGATCGCCGCCGCCAGCAGGAACGCCAGGACGCCGCCGGCGAAATAGAACGCCGTGAAATGGGTCAGCACATCCAGCCGCTCGCTCACCGCGCCGCCGACGCTCAGCATCGACGCCGCCGCGCAGGCGAGGGCGATCGCGAAGGCGGCGGCGCGGAGGAGGTCCATGGGCTAACGAATAGCCATATTTTCGGCCGGTCCAAATCGCACACAGAGGTTCGCCGGTCCGCCGACGCCGAACGAAGCTTTCGCACGCGGTTTGCGTTGGACCATGGCCATGTTTCGCTTGCCGCCGGTCAATCGGCTTGGATAGGGTCCGGCGGCGCTTGGAGGACGGGGCGCCCGCCGATGTCCGATGTGTTCATTTCTTATGCCCGTTCGACGGCGGCGCAGGCTCAGCAGGTGGCCGACGCCCTGCGGGCTTTGGGCTACGGGGTCTGGCGCGACGACGAATTGCCGGCCCACCGCGACTACGCCGAGGTGATCGAAGAGCGACTGGCGTCCGCCAAGGTTGTGGTGGTGATCTGGTCGGCGGACGCGGTGCAATCGCAGTGGGTTCGGTCGGAGGCGAACCGTGGCCGGGCCGACGGCAGGGTCGTCCAGGTCACATTCGACGGCGCCCGCCCGCCCATGCCTTTCGACCAGATTCAGTGCACCGATCTGACAGGCTGGACCGGGGTCCCGGACGCGCCCGCCTGGCGCAAGGTCGTCGCGAGCGTCGCCGGCCTCATCGCGCGAGACGGCGAGACCGCCTCACGCGCCGCGCCCACCCCGTCCTCGGCGGCCCGCTCGCATGCCATCTGCATCCTGCCGTTCGCCAATATGAGCGGCGATGTCGATCAGGAATACTTCAGCGACGGCATCAGCGAAGACATCATCACCGATCTGTCCAAGGTTTCGGCGCTTTCGGTAGTCGCCCGCAACACCGCCTTCACCTTCAAGGGCAAGGCCGTGGACGTGCCGCTGATCGCCCGTCAACTGAACGTCGGCCACGTGTTGGAAGGCAGTGTGCGCAAAGCCGGGAGCCGTGTTCGCATCACCGCGCAGTTGATTGACGGCGCGGCGGGCGATCACGTGTGGGCCGAGCGCTGGGATCGGGATCTTACCGACATCTTCGCATTGCAGGACGAGATCTCCGAGGCCATCGTGGGCGCGGTCAAGCTCAAGCTGCTGCCGGAAGAAAAAAAGGCCATCGAGCGGCGCGGAACCCACAATCCGGACGCCTATAACCTCTATCTCATGGCCAGGCAGCAATATGTCAGCGGCAATCAGGGCGACACGCGCCGCGAGGAGGCGATCATCCGCCTGTGCGGCCGGGCCACCGAGATCGATCCCGGCTATGCCCGTCCCTGGGCGCTGATGGCCCTCGCGCAGACTTCGCTGCGTTTCAGATACGGGAAGCCAGGCGACGGTGGGCTGGCGGCCGCCGAACGCGCCCTGGAGCTTCAGCCCGACCTCGCCGAACCCCACGCCGTGAGGGCCAGGCATCTGAGGGAGCAGGGCAAGCCCGACGAAGCGTTCGCCGAAATCAAGATCGCGCTCGATCTCGACCCGGAGTCCTATGAGGTCAACCTATGCGCCGGCTACGTGAGTTTTCGGCAGCGTCGGTTTGAGGATGCGATTCGCTACTACGAAAAAGCGGCGAACCTGATGGAAGGCGACTTCACCTCCGCCGGGACCTTGCATTCCTGCTACGCCGCGATCGGCGATGGGCGAGGCATCCGCCGCGCGGCCGAAATGACCCTCGCCCGAGCGGAAAGGGCGTTGGCTCAGGATCAGAGCAACGGCTCGGCCATGGGCTTCGCGGTGGTGGCGCTGGCCGTCCTCGGTGAGGCGGCGCGGGCCAAGCAGTGGATCGATCGCGCCCTGCTGATCGATCCGGACAATCTGAACATGCGCTATAACTTCGCGTGCGCCCTCTGCGTCCATCTTGGCGACACCGACGCCGCGCTCGATCTGCTGGGTCCCCTGTTCGCGACGACGACCCTTACCTGGCTCAATCATATCAAGGTCGATCCCGATCTGGACGCCATCCGCGGGAATCCGCGCTTCGCGGCCATGGTCGCGATGGCCGAGACGCGCCTAGCGGGAGTCGGCGATCCGGCGCAGTAAGGGCCACCCTGGGCGCGGACATAGTCGCCAAATCCAGGAAATTCGTGGCGATACTTGACCCCTCCGCGAACGGGAGCCTACGCCCCGCCCCATGCG
>JBDTIW010000207.1:0-5122 GCA_039936215.1 Caulobacteraceae bacterium
CCTCCGTCACGCGGCGCGAGAGGGCGCCGCGCGCCACCTCCCCCGTAAGGGGACGGGGGAGGATTGATTGCGTTGAAAACGGCTGGCTTTTCTTCAATCCTCCCCCGCGCAGCGGGGGAGGTGGCGCGGCGCTCTTTCTCGCGCCGTGACGGAGGGGGCGTCCAGCGGCGACCGCCACCAACATTCCCTCCCCCGCATGGACGCCGCGCTCCCCCCGGTCTATGACAGCGCCGGCCGCACGGGGACGATGCCGCGCGGGGTGGAACCTGTGAGTCCGCCTCGATCCGCGCACGATCCTCCGAACCGATTTTCGGACGGCCCGCATTTTGAAAAGGACTCCCCCAACATGGCCTCCATCGACAGCCTGAACACCCGGCGTCAACTGACCGTCGGCGACAAATCCTATGCCTATTTCAGCCTTTCCGCGGCAGAAGACGCCGGCCTGGCCGGCATTTCGCGCCTGCCGGTCTCCATGAAGGTGCTGCTGGAAAATCTGCTGCGCAACGAGGACGGGGCGGGGACCGCCAGGGCCGACCTCGACGCCTTCGCCGCCTGGACCCAGAACAAGGGCGCCGTCCAGCACGAGATCAGCTTTCGCCCGGCGCGGGTCCTGATGCAGGATTTCACCGGCGTCCCGGCCGTGGTGGACCTCGCCGCCATGCGCGACGCCTTGAAGGCGCTGGGGGGCGATCCGGAGAAGATCAACCCGCTCAATCCCGTCGATCTGGTGATCGATCACTCGGTGATGGTGGACTATTTCGGCACCCCCAAGGCCTTTGCCGAGAACGTGGAGAAGGAATACGACCGCAACATCGAACGCTACCGCTTTCTGCGCTGGGGCTCGTCCGCCTTCAACAACTTCCGCGTCGTGCCCCCCGGCACCGGTATCTGCCATCAGGTGAATCTGGAGCATCTGGCCCAGACCGTATGGACAGCCGAAGCGGCCGATGGGGCGGGGGGTGAGACCCTGGCCTATCCCGACACCCTGGTCGGCACCGACAGCCACACCACCATGGTCAATGGCCTGTCGGTCCTCGGCTGGGGGGTGGGCGGCATCGAGGCGGAGGCGGCCATGCTGGGCCAGCCCATCCCCATGCTCATCCCCGAGGTGATCGGCTTTCGGATGACCGGCGCCCTCCCGGAAGGGGCCACGGCCACCGACCTGGTGCTCACCGTGACCCAGATGCTGCGCAAGAAGGGCGTGGTCGGCAAGTTCGTGGAGTATTTCGGCCCTGGCCTGGCCAGCCTGACGGTGGAGGATCAGGCGACGCTCGCCAACATGGCCCCCGAATACGGGGCCACCTGCGGCTTCTTTCCCATCACCCAGGCCACCGTCGACTATCTGGCCGCCACCGGCCGGACGCCCGAGCGCGTGGCGCTGGTGGAAGCCTACGCCCGCGAGCAGGGCATGTGGGTCGAACCCGGCATGGCCGATCCGGTGTTCAGTGACACCCTGGAGCTCGACCTGGCCAGCGTGCTGCCCTCCCTGGCCGGTCCCAAGCGGCCGCAGGACCGCGTGCTCCTTACCGACGCCGCCGCCAGTTTCCGCGAGGCTCTGCATGGCGAGTTCGGCAAGGACGAGGCGACCAGCCCCACGCGCGTCGCCGTCGAGGGCGAAAGCCACGATGTGGGCAACGGCGATGTGGTGATCGCCGCCATCACCTCCTGCACCAATACCTCCAACCCCAGCGTCCTGATCGCCGCCGGCCTGCTGGCCAAGAACGCCATCGCCAAGGGCCTGAAGGTCAAGCCGTGGGTGAAAACCTCGCTCGCTCCCGGCTCGCAGGTGGTCACCGACTATCTGACCAAGGCGGGCCTCACCAAGCCGCTGGACGCGCTCGGCTTCAACCTGGTCGGCTACGGCTGCACCACCTGCATCGGCAATTCGGGTCCCTTGAGCGAGCCGATCGCCAAGGCGGTGCAGGACGGCGATCTGGTGGCCGTCTCGGTGCTGTCGGGCAACCGCAACTTCGAAGGCCGGGTCAATCCAGACGTGCGGGCCAACTATCTGGCCTCGCCGCCCCTGGTGGTCGCCTACGCCCTGGCCGGCTCCATGCTGATCGATCTGGCCACGCAGCCGCTCGGCCAAGGCAAGGGCGGCAAAGACGTGTTTCTCAAGGATATCTGGCCCACCAACCGGCAGATCGCCGATATCCAGCGCAAGGTGGTCGGCAGCGAGATGTTCGCCGCCCGCTACAAGGACGTCTTCAAGGGCGACAAGAACTGGCAAGCGATCAAGGTCGGCGGCGGCCAGACATACGCCTGGGAAATGGGCTCGACCTATGTCCAGAACCCGCCCTATTTCGAGGGCCTGACCATGACCCCCGAGCCGATCGCCGATATTCTCGAGGCGCGCATCCTGGGCGTGTTCGGCGATTCGATCACCACCGACCACATCAGCCCGGCCGGCAACATCCGCAAAGCCTCGCCGGCCGGGGAATATCTCACCGGCCATCAGGTCGGCCAAAGCGATTTCAACTCCTACGGCTCGCGGCGCGGCAACCATGAGGTGATGATGCGCGGGACCTTCGCCAACATCCGCATCCGCAACAAGATCACGCCCGATATCGAGGGCGGGGTGACCCGCCATTTCCCCTCGGGCGACCAGATGCCGATCTACGACGCGGCCATGCGCTACAAGTCAGAGGGCCGGCCCATGGTGGTCTTCGCCGGCAAGGAATACGGCACCGGCTCCTCGCGCGACTGGGCGGCCAAGGGAACCCTTCTGCTGGGCGTGCGGGCGGTGATCGCCGAAAGCTTCGAGCGCATTCACCGCTCCAACCTAGTCGGCATGGGGGTCCTTCCCTTGCAGTTCATCGCCGAGGGCTGGCAGCGCCTGGGCCTGACCGGCGACGAGATCGTCACCATCCGCGACCTGGACGACATCCACCCCCGCCGCCAACTCATGGTCGAGCTTTACCGCCCCGCCGACGGCAAGATCGCCCGCTTCCCCGTCCGCTGCAGGATCGATACCCCCACGGAGTTGACCTACTTCAAGAACGGCGGGGTGCTCAATTTCGTGTTGCGGAACTTGGCGAGGGCGGCGTAGGGGGGTTCCTGTCACCTTGTTTCCCGAACCCGCGCATTGATTGATTGGAAGGGGATACAATGAGCAGGATCGAACACGGCATCATAGCGGACGCGGTGTCGCTAGAAGAAATCTATACCATGTTAAAGAACCGAGACGAAGCAGCGGAAGCTCTCTGGGACGCGCGCAGCGAATTGGGTCGGAAATACAGGAAATTGTGCCGAGATATCACGAGTCCGATACCTGAAACTCAAGGTTTTTATCTTTGGGGATTCTATGGAGTGAACCGGAACTGGAAAAACGTCTATCTAGGAAAATCGGCTAATAACGAGAAATATAACATTCGCTTTAGGATCTGTGAAGAGCTTATAGATGAACGTAGAATGTTTGAACGAATCCATTATTCTCACTCAGAACTCATGGAGCATTTCAAAACTGATCGAAAGGTTTACGGAGATGCAAAGGAAACTGGAATAACTCGCGACTTGGCCAAGGCAGGTTGCTCCCATATTGTCTGGGTAAGTGTTCCGGGCCTGCCGGCAGACCACGTTTTAGGCGTCGAGGCTGATTTAATTGAGGCCATGAACCCGAGCGCGAATCGCAACCGGCCCCCACCGGTGCCCGCGAGACAAGCAGACTCGGACGCGGTGTTTCAAGCTATTAGAAAACAGATAAATATGTGTAGAACATCATTATACTATTCAACGGGAATAGAATGGTAGAAATTGAGGATACGTTGAGGGTTAGGAAATACGGTGACAGGTTGATCGTCCCTGGCCCCAGCCTTCAAGCCGCCCGGCCCTCGCTCGAAAATGCCGTGACAGGTTGATCTGCCACTGGCCGCGCCCCTCACGCCGCCCTAACCTCGTTCAGCAATTCTGGGTGACGGTCCAACATCTTCAAGAGCTTGACCAGGGCCAGGGGCGGCCGGGTCGTGCCGCTCTCATAGCGGGAGAAGGCGTTGACGCCGCCGCCGAAAATTTCGGCCGCTTCGCGCTGGTCCAGGGCGAGCTTCTTGCGGACGGTGGAGATGAAGGCGGGATCGACGAGCGTCGCGTTCACCTGTTTGTTGAAGTCGATCATGGCGGTGCTGACGCGGGCGGCTTCAACTGCGTCGAGAACGACTTCGCCACAGGCGGGACAAAACGTGCCGCTGACACCCGCGATAACCGTCGTCTTGCCGTTGTAGGAATAGGCTTGGTCGCGGACGTCCGGCGCCATTTCCGCGCCCGTGCAGGAAGGACGGCGCATTTTCGGAGATCCTTGAAACGACAAATGAGCAGATGGTCGATGACGCTGGAACTGCGCCGACATTCCACCATATCCGCGTGCAATGGAACAGCACCGTATGCTGGCTGCTCCCTCCCCGAACGTCATCCCGGCCGTAGCGCCCGCTCGCGCGGAGCCGGGAGCCAGGAGCGGCGACCTGGCTTGAACAGTCGGCCGTTGGCGGCCGTGAGGTGCGTTGAATGGGGCTACTGGGTCCCGGATAAGCCGCTGCGCGGCTTTCCGGGATGACGGGCGGGGGGCGGGGAGCGCGCTACCCGGCGTCCGCCGCCGCTTCCGTCCACCGCAGCCGCGGCTTCCGCGCCGCCAGCGTCTCGTCCAGCCTTCGCAACGGCGCGTGGAAGGGCGCCCCCTTGAACCGTTCCACGTCGCCGGCTTTGGCGGCGGCGGCCAACTCCAGCAGGGCGTCGCAGAAGCGGTCGAGTTCGCGGCGAGGTTCGGTCTCGGTGGGCTCGATCAGCATGGCGCCGTGGACGACCAGGGGAAAGTACATGGTCATGGGGTGGAAGCCGGCGTCGATCATCGCCTTGGCGAAATCGAGGGTGGTGACGCCCGTCCCCTCCAGAAACCCGTCGTCGAACAGGGCCTCGTGCATGCACGGCCCCACGGGGTAGGCCGCCGACATGGCGCCGGAAAGCCTCGCCTTGATGTAGTTGGCGTTGAGAACCGCGTCCTCGGCGACCTGGCGCAGGCCGTCGGCGCCGTGGCTCATCATATAGGCCAGGGCGCGCACATACATGCCCATCTGGCCGTGGAAGGCGCACATCCGGCCAAGCGAGGCGGCCGCCTCGCCGTCCGCCTGTTCGA
>JBDTIW010000208.1:0-5430 GCA_039936215.1 Caulobacteraceae bacterium
CAAGGCCTCGATCTGGCCCCAGCTACCGTCGAATGAATTTGCCCAATCAGCTTCCATTCGAAGCTTGAATCACAAGCCGGATACCACGTGAATCCCTTATCTTAGCGCCTATGGGCAGGAAGCCCGCGCTACGGTCGAACCCTACTTGATCTTGCCTTCGCGGAATTCGACGTGCTTGCGGACCTTGGGGTCGTACTTCTTGACCACCATCTTCTCGGTCATGGTGCGGGCGTTCTTCTTGGTGACGTAGAAGAAGCCGGTGTCCGCCGTGGAATTGAGGCGGATCTTGATGGAGGCGGGCTTGGCCATGACGCTGAGGAGACCTTAAGGGACGCGGCGCTGGGGCCGGGCGAATTTTTGGAAGGCGCGGACAATACGAATCGCGCGCTGTAAGTCAACGCCGGACCGCTTCTAAAGATGCCTTAGCCGCTGGCGGCCGCGCACGAACTTGAGCGAGGGAACCGGGCGGGCGGGATCGGTCAGGCGGGGGGAGACCTCGCGCAGGACGAAGCGGGTCACGGTGGGCAGGTCCAGGGCGAACGCCTCTTCGAGGCTGAACCAGGCGATCTCGTCCAGTTCCCCGCAATCGCCCTGGCGCTCCAGGCTGATCAGCCGGTCGGCTTCGGCCATGAAAAACCGCGCGTCGAAGCGTTTGGGCAGCATGGGCGGGGTCACCGCCCGGGCGACGAAATCCAGCGCCTCCAGGTCGGGCAGGGCGCCCTGGGCCAGGAATTCGCGCCAGGGCCCCGCCGCCGCCCGCCCTGGCGCCGGCTTGGCCAGCAGCAGGCCGACCTCCTCGAAGGTCTCGCGAATGGCGGCCAGAGCCAGGGCGCGGGCCCTGGCCGGCGAAGCGGTCTTTTCCAGCCGCGCGGCGACCTCGGGACGCAGATCGCCGGCCGACGGAACGCGAAAGTCGGCCCGGTCGATCCGACCGCCGGGGAACACCCACTTATCGGGCATGAAGGCATGGCCGCCGTGCCGGCGGCCCATGAGCACGCGAAGGGCGCCCTCGTCGCGCCGGATGAGGATCAGGGTCGCCGCGTCGCGCGGTCGGACGGGCCGGCCGGGAGCGAGCCGCTCGGCGGGAGCGGGAACGCCCAGATCGTCGAACGCCTGTTCGGTCATGGTGCGACCTTAGGCGCCCCCGGCGCCGGACGAAAGCCTGCCCTAACGTCATGAGGTGCGCGCCCTCTTTTTGTCTCCGATCGCGGGCCTATAATGCCGCTTCTGGACGAGTGGAAAGGGACAGGCCATGGCCGCCGGCGCGACACGACTTCTCATCGGCACCCGCAAGGGGGCGTGGATCTATCGCGGCGACGCGGCGCGCCGGTCATGGACGGTGGAGGGGCCGATCCATCTGGGCCAGATTATCGATCACCTGGTCGTCGATCCGCGCGACGGCGCCACCCTGCTGATGGCGGCGCGGACCGGGCACCTGGGACCGACCATCTTCCGCTCCGCGGATGGCGGGAAGACCTGGGCCGAGGCCAAGCGTCCGCCCGCCTTTCCCAAGGCCGATGGCGAGGCGGCGCGGGCGGTCGATCACACCTTCTGGCTGGAGCCGGGCCACGCCGGCGAGCGGGGCGTCTGGTGGGCCGGCGCCTCGCCGCCGGGTCTTTTCGTCAGCGAGGACGGTGGCGACACCTGGGAAAGCGTCGCGGGCTTCAACGACCACCCGATGTACAGCCAATGGGCGCCCGCCGGGGCCGGCACGCCCGACGGGCCCCTGCTCAACCAGATTGCCATCGACCCGCGCGACGCGGCCCACATGTACCTCGCCACCTCGACCGGCGGCGTGTTCGAGAGCCGCGACCGGGCCGCCTCGTGGGCGCCGCTTAACAAGGGCGTGGAAGCCAGCTTCCTGCCCGATCCCTATCCGGAGTTCGGCCAGGACGCCCACTTCATCGCCATCCATCCGGCCAACCCCGACCGGATCTATCAGCAGAACCATTGTGGCATCTATCGCCTGGACCGGCCGGGCGAGACCTGGGAGCGCATCGGCAAGGCCATGCCGGCGGAGATCGGCGACATCGGCTTTACCATCGTTCCCCATCCGCGCGACGACGCCACCGCCTGGGTGTTTCCCATGGACGGCACCACCGTGTGGCCGCGCACCAGTCCGGGCGGCAAGCCGGCCGTCTATCGCACCCGCGACGCCGGGGCGAGCTGGGAGCGGCAGGACGCCGGCTTCCCCCGCGAACAGGGCTGGTTCACCGTCAAGCGCCAGGCCTTCTGCGCCGACGGCCACGACCCCCTCGGCCTTTATCTGGGCACCACCGGCGGCGAGCTGTGGATGAGCGATGACGAGGGCGGCGCCTGGCGGTCGATCGCCACCCACCTGCCCGAGATCTATTCCGTCGTCGCCGCGCCCCCGTCGTGATCGCGGTCTCCATTCCCACCCAGCTGCAGTCCTATTGCGCCGGCGCCAGTCGCGTCGAGGCGGCGGGCTCGACCGTCGATGGCGTGCTGCGCGACCTGGACCGCCGCTTTCCCGGCATCCGCTTCCGCGTCGTCGACGAACAGGGCCGCATCCGCCGCCACATGCGGATCTTCGTCGGGCGCGAGGCCGCGGGCGGCGTGGACGCCCGCCTGCGCGACGGTGACGAGGTGCTGATTTTCGGCGCGCTGAGTGGGGGCTAAAGGGAGGTGGTCCAAGGACGCGCCTTTCGCGCCAGCGCCTTGGCCGCGAGCCTGATCCTTGCCCTGGCGGCAGGCCCCGCCGATGCCGGGCCACCGTACAGAACCGACGACCCCGAGCCGGTCGATCTGGGCCATTGGGAAGTCTATGCATTCAGCCAGGCGACGCGGATCCAGGGGGACCTGTCGGGCGAGGGGCCGGCCGTCGAGGTGAACTACGGCGCAGCGCCGAATTTGCAGCTTCACATCGTCGTTCCCCTGGCCTTCAACCGGCCGGCGGGGGGAGGGACCGCCTTTGGCCTGGGCGACACCGAACTTGGCGTCAAATACCGCTTCGTCGAAGAATCGAAGACGGGCTGGGCGCCGCAGGTCGGCGTCTTCCCCCTGGTCGAGCTTCCCACCGGCGAGGCGGCGCATGGGCTTGGGGCCGGCTACACCCGCATCTTCCTGCCGGTGTGGCTGCAGAAAAGCGCCGGCCCATGGACGGCCTACGGCGGCGCCGGCTACTGGATCAACCCGGGGCCGGGAAACCGCGACTACTGGTTCACCGGCTTTCTGATCCAGCGCCAGATTGCCGCGCCGCTGGCGCTTGGCGTCGAAGTCTTTCACCAGACCGCCGACACCGCCCTTGGCCGTGACAGCACCGGCTTCAATGTCGGAGCGGTCTGGGATATCACCAGCCACTACCACCTCCTTCTGTCCGCTGGCCGCGGCCTCCAGGCCGCCGCCGCGTCCAACGCCTTGTCCTGTTACGCTGGCCTGCAATGGACGTTTTGAGGCTGCGTCCATGTTGACAATGCTCGGCGATCGGTTAGGCAACCGGGCTCGACTGAGAAGCATTCTCATTATCATACCGCGAAACCGCGACCTTAGGTGAGCCCACCGCGTGGCTGAAGTTCAAGTTCTCCCTCGACGCGCCTTCGCGCCCGGCCGCTTGGCCCGCTTCCTGGCCGTGCTGGGCCCAGGGCTGGTGGTCATGCTGGCCGACACCGATGTGGGCAGCATCATCACCGCCGGTCAGAGCGGGGTGCAATGGGGCTATCGGCTGCTCCTGATCCAGTTCATCCTCATGCCCATCCTCTACATGGTCCAGGAGCTCACCGTCCGGCTCGGCATCTTCACCGGCCGGGGGCATGGCGAACTGATCAAGGAGACTTTCGGGCGGGCCTGGGCGTGGGTCTCGGTGGCCGGCCTGGCCGTCGCCACCGGCGGCGCCCTGCTCACCGAGCTTTCCGGCGTGGCCGGAGTGGGCGAGCTTTACGCCGTGCCGCGCTATGTGACCCTTCCGATGGCCGCCGGCGCCCTGCTGCTCATCGTGCTGACCGGCTCCTATCGCCGGGTGGAGCGGGCGGCCATCGCGGTGGGCCTGTTCGAGTTCGCCTTCTTCGGCGTGGCCTGGGCCTCGCATCCCGATCTGGCGACAGTCGCCGCCCAGTCGGTTCAAATCCCGTTCGCCGACAAGGGCTATCTCTATCTGGTGGCGGCCAACATCGGCGCGGTGATCATGCCTTGGATGGTCTTCTACCAGCAGTCGGCGGTGGCCGACAAAAAGCTGGCGCCAGAGCACTTCACCGCCGCTCGCTGGGACACCGCCGTCGGCGCCGTCGTCACCCAACTGGTCATGGCCGCCGTTCTGGTGGCCGCCGCCGCCACCCTTTCGGCTCACGGCGCCAAGACCAATCTGACCTCGGTCGGCGATCTCAGCGCCGCCCTGACCCCCTATCTGGGCGTCGGCTTCGGGCGCGCCGTGTTCGGCCTGGGCATCGTCGGGGCTGGCATGGTGGCCGCCATCGTCTCCTCCCTGGCCCTGGCCTGGGGCCTGGGCGAAGTGACCGGCTACAAGCACTCCCTTGAGCATCACCCCCTGGAGGCGCGCTGGTTCTACGGCATCTACGCCCTGGCCGTGGCCGGCGGAGCGGTCCTGGTCGGCGTCGCCCCCAACCTGGTTTCTCTCAACGTCGGGGTTCAGGTGATGAACGCCCTCTTGCTGCCGGTCGTCCTGGGCTTCCTGATCGCCCTGGCCGCCAAGGCGCTGCCTGAGAAACACCGGCTGCGGGGATGGTATCTCAAGGCGGTGATCGCGGTGGCCGGAGCGACCTGCCTCTTGGGCGTGTTCGGCGGCCTGACGGGGGCGGGCCTGTTTTCGTGAGCCTCGCGGCCGGACGCCCCCTCCGTCACGCGATGCAAGGAGGCATCGCGCGCCACCTCCCCCGCGAAGAGGCGCAGGGGAGGATTGAAAACGCGCGATCTTCCTTCAATCCTCCACCGCAAAGCGGGGGAGGTGGCGCGGCGCTCTTCTCGCGCCGTGACGAAGGGGGTGTCCAGCGGCGGCCCCGATGTCGGAGATCATCGCCCTCGCCGCCCGCCCCGCCCTCGAACCCCTAGCCTCGGCCGCGGCGCCTTAGGATCGGCGGGCTCGGGATCGCTCAGCATTTCCAGCAGCAGGCCGCCGGTGATCGGGGTGGCCTCGCGCAGGCGAACCTCGACCTGGCGGCCCAGGCGCCAGCGGGCGCCGGTGCGCTCGCCGACCAGGGCGTGGATCCTGTCGTCGTGGATGAAATATTCGCCGCCCAGGCTGGAGACGGGAACCAGGCCGTCGGCCCCGGTTTCCGCCAGCCGCACGAACAGGCCAAACCGCGTCACCCCGGTGATCCGCCCCTCGAACTCCGCGCCGACGCGGTCCTCCAGAAAGGCCGCCACATAGCGGTCCGTGGCGTCGCGCTCGGCGGCCATGGCCCGGCGTTCGGCCGCGGTGATGCGCTCGGCGGTGTCCTTTAGCCGCGCCATATCCTC
>JBDTIW010000209.1:0-4250 GCA_039936215.1 Caulobacteraceae bacterium
CGGGCCCGGGTTTCCACCTTCTTCCCGTTTCCGCCCAAGGCCAGGCCGGGCGAAGGCGGCCCCGCGCCCACCCCCGCCTCCGGAGACGCCGCATGAGCCTTACCCAGGTCGCCACCCTGGCGGTGGAGCGCGCGCCCATCCCCGACGCCCTGACGCGCCTGGGGGTCGCCTATCTGGTCGGACGGGCGCGCCGCCAACTGCGAGCCACGCCCGCCGACGTCGACGCCGCCTTCGCCCGCGACATGCCCACCCGGCCCATCGCCGAGAACACCGCCGACGCCAACGCCCAGCACTATGAGGTGCCGGCCGCCTTCTTCCGCCTGGTCCTTGGACCGCGCCTCAAATATTCGAGCTGCTTCTACGACGGCGCCGCCACCACCTTGGCCCAGGCCGAGGACCGCGCTCTGGCGGAAACCTGCGTTCACGCCGACATGGCCGACGGCCAGGATGTGCTGGAACTCGGCTGCGGCTGGGGCTCGCTCAGCCTGTGGATGGCCGAACGCTATCCCCGCTCGGCGATCGTCAGCGTCTCCAACTCCCGCTCCCAGCGCGCCGCCATCGAGGCAGAGGCCAAGGCGCGCGGCCTTGCCAACCTCACCATCATCACCGCCGACATGAACGACTTCCAGACGCAGGCCCGTTTCGACCGGATCGTCTCGGTGGAAATGTTCGAGCACATGTCCAACTGGCGGGGCCTGCTGGCGCGGGCGGCGCTCTGGCTGAAGAGCGACGGCCGGCTCTTCCTGCATGTGTTCACCCACAAAGACCGGCCCTACCGGTTCGAGGCGGCCGACCGCGACGACTGGATCGCCCAGCATTTCTTCACCGGCGGCATCATGCCCAGCCACGGCCTGATCCGGCAGTTCCCCGACCTGTTCGAAGTCGAGGCCGAATGGCGGTGGAGCGGCGACCACTATCGGCGCACCGCCAACCACTGGCTGGCCAATTTCGATCGCAACGCCGCCGCCGTGGCCGCCGTGCTGCGCGAGACTTACGGCCGGGACGCCGACCTGTGGCGCCGCCGCTGGCGGCTGTTCTTCCTGGCCACCGCCGGCCTGTTCGGCGACCAGGGCGGCGATGTGTGGGACGTCAGCCATTATCGCCTGAAGGCGCCGGCGGGCGCGCAGGCGAGCGAGACAGCGTGATCGGTCGCTGGCTCGCCGCCTATGTGGGGGCGGGCCTAACCTTGGCCGGCCTGGACGCGTTGTGGCTCACCGCGACCAGCGAGCGCCTCTATCGGCCGGCGCTGCACAGCGTCCTCATAAACGGATTTCGGCCCCTTCCGGCCATCCTGTTCTACCTGGTCTATCTCGTCGGCGTGGTGGTCTTCGCCGTCGCGCCGGCCGTGCGGGCCGGTTCCTGGCGCAAGGCGGCGCTCATGGGCGCTCTGTTCGGCTTCTTCGCCTACGCCACCTACGATCTGACCAACCAGGCGACCCTGATCGTCTGGGCGACCAGGATCACCCTGCTCGACCTGACCTGGGGAACCGTCCTCACCGCCAGCGGCGCGACGGCGGGTTATTTCGCCTCCACGTTGGTCGGCCGCCGGTAGCGGTCGGAATCCAACGGATGCTCCCGAGCCGACCACGGACATTCCGAATGACGGAGGTGGGTGAACTTCCGCCATTGAACTCACAATGGCTCAGCGATAGCGTTGCGTGCGATTAGATCGGGGAGGGGGCGAGCATGACGTCCAAATGTCTGGTCTGGCTGGCCCTCGCCCTGGGGATATATCTTTCGCCTACGGAACTTCGCGCCGATCCCCCTGGCCACATCACCGGCGTGGGTGGAATTTTCTTCAAGAGCAGGGACCCGAAGGCTTTGGCCGCCTGGTATAGGGATGTGCTTGGTATCGCGCTGGAACCGTGGGGCGGGGCGATGCTGCGATATGATGCGCCGCGGCACCCTCCGTTCGTCGTTTGGAACGCCTTTCCGCAAACGACAGACTACATGGCCCCGTCGACGCGTGAGTTCATGATCGATTTCGCGGTCGATGACCTAGATGCATGTCTGATTAAGTTGAAGGCCAAGGGCGTCCCCGTGCTCAAGCGTGACGACTCAGACCCGAGCGGAAGGTTTGCTTGGATCGTGGATCCGGACGGCACGAAGATCGAGTTGTGGCAGCCCGGCGCCAAGTGATAGGCAAGCGCGGCTTTATCGCAGTCGAACACAGGCGAATGTCCGCAACGGGTCGATCTTCCCCGTTCGGTTCTGGTCTCAAAGCGGACCGTTGGCGAACGCCGCGCCAGCCCGCAAAAGGACGGAGCGCGCCAACGGCGGTTCAGGGTGGAAGGCGGCTCTCGGCTGCCGGGTGGCGAAGCGAACCTTGGGTCAAGCGATACCCCACAGCCCGGACGTCCTTGGCAAACGCTCCGGCGCGGCCTCACGCCATCTGCATTCGGGGCGCCGCCAAAATTGGAGCCGTCTCGCGCCAGCCATGCGCGAGCGGCGAATCCGCCGTGGCGCGGCTCGCCCCCATTCCCGCCATGGCGGCGACAAAGGCGTGAGGCGGCCTCGCCGCGGCCGCCGGCAGATCAATCACGCTCACCCCACCGTGGCCGTCGCTGGAGGCAACGAAGATGGAGGATAGGTAGTTGCCCACCAGCTTGACCCTGGCGGTGTGGACACCATCGGTCACGGTAAGCACGCCGGCCGATGTCGTGCCGCTGAACGTGGCCTCGGCGGCGCCGGCAAAGCCTATGTCACGCAGGTCCAGCGAGGCGCCGCCACTGGTCGAAAAGCTGGCGATCCTGGCCCGATAGGTCTGGGATTGGCCCAGCACCAACGTGCCGGTGGTTCCGGTGAAGGTCACCACCTCATTGAAGCTGGAAGCGAAGTCGAGCGTGCCGCTGGAGATCACCGCCGTACCCGTGCCGGTCACGGCGGCCTTCAGGGTGACCGTTCCGCCGGCAGCTTCAAGGAGGCCCCCGTTGGCGAGCGCTCCGTGGACGGTGAGCGATCCGGCGCTGATCAGGCTCTGGCCCGCCGCCAGGGTGTTGATTCCAGCCAGAGTCCACGCCCCGCCGGCGTCGATGACATAGGATCCAAAGCCGATGAAGGTCATGGCCTCGGCGCCCGACAATGTTCCGGTCGCGCCCAGGCCGCGGATCGTCCCGGCGCCGCCAGCCAGTTCCAGCGCTCCGCCGCCGCCGTGGACCGCGCCGACGAATGTCGATCCCGCTTGCGCGATCAGCCGGTCGCTCGCCGAAGCCAATTGCACCGCCACGCCGCCCGTCCCGTCGATCGTGCCGAAATTGGTCACCGTCGTCGCGCCACCGGCGTGGGCCAGGACGCCGACCATACCGGCGATTATGGCGGTGCGCCCCGCCGTGACGCCGTTGATGATCGCGCCGCCGGCCGCGAGCACCACGCCGTCGCCGACCACGCCGGCTGGACCGGTCCCGCCGGACGTGCTCTTGCCACTCGCCCCGCCCTGTCCGCCGTCGATCGTGCCGAGGTTGGCGAGGCTCGCGCCGGCCGACAGATAGGCGCCCGCGCCGCCGGTCCCGCCCGCGCCGCCCGAGGCGTTCGGGCCGAAACCATAGCCGCCTCTTCCCCCCTCGCCGCCGTCGATGTGGAAGCCGTTGGAGAAGCTCGCGCCGGCCGCCAGATCGACCCCGACGCCGCCCGCGCCGCCAACGCCGCCAACGCCCAGGTATGCGGATCGACCGCCGTGCCCGCCGTGGCCGCCACCGATCTCGTTGGTGCTGGAAAGGCTCGCGCCGGACGCCAGATCGATCCCGGCCCCGCCGACCCCGCCCGCGCCACCTTGGTATGAATAGGGGCCCGAGCCATAGCCGCCGTTGCCGCCGTACCCACCGAAGATCGCGCCGGTATTCACGACCGTCACGGGGCCCGCCATCCGCACGCCGACGCCGCCCGCGCCGCCCACGCCCCCGACGCCGCCGTAAAGGGCGCGGCCGCCGGCGCCGCCCTGCCCGCCGATGATCAACTCGATGTTGTCGAGGCTCGCGCCACTGGCCAGGGACAGCGCGCCGCCGCCCGCCCCGCCCGCGCCGCCGTCGCTATAGCCGAAGCCGCCCTTCCCTCCCGCCCCACCTACGATCGCGCCGGCGTTGGTTAGGGGAGCGGCGAATGGGATGGTGACCCCAGTCCCGCCAGGCCCGCCGTCGCCGCCGGGACCGATGAAATTTCCGAAGCCGCCCGCGGCCGTGAAGCCATCGACGCCCGCCCCGGGGCTGATGCTTAGGGCCGAATAGCGGGCGGACAGGACATAGCCGTCGGTGTAC
>JBDTIW010000210.1:0-2959 GCA_039936215.1 Caulobacteraceae bacterium
TTGGCGAGCAGCTTGGCGATGGTCAGGCCCTCGACCGGCCGATTGACGGTCAGGCCCATGGCGTGCTCGGCGTCATGCACGCACAGGAACACCACCGCCCGCTCGAACCTCGGATCCTCGATGCCCGGCATGGCGACCAGCAGGCGGCCGCCGAGATAGGGGCCGGTCAGATGGGAAGTGGACTCTCGCGACATTCTTCCATGATCGGCGGTGAGGGGGGCGGATTCAAGCCCGGCCTGTCACCCGGTTTTTTGGGCCGCCCTTGGCGAAGCGGGCGAGTGTGTCTATTTGCGGCCCGACCCCAACCCAGGAGAGACCCCCCATGGCCATCCAAGCCGGCGACACGGTTCCGAGCGCCACCTTAACCACCTTCGGTCCGGACGGCCCGACGCCCCTGACAACCGACGAACTCTTCAAGGGCAAGACGGTCGCCCTGTTCGCGGTGCCCGGCGCCTTCACCCCCACCTGCTCGGTCAAGCACCTGCCGGGCTTTAAGGACCACGCCGCCGACCTGAAGGCCAAGGGCGTCGACACCATCGCCTGCGTGTCGGTGAACGATGTCTTCGTGATGAAGGCCTGGGGTGAAAGCCAGGGCACTGGGGCCGACATCCTGATGCTGGCCGACGGCAACGGCGAATTCACCAAGGCCATGGGCCTGGAGCTGGACGCCAGCCGCTTCGGCATGGGCCCCCGCTCGCAGCGCTATTCCCTGGTGGTCAAGGACGGGGTCGTGAAGGAAGTCAACGTCGAGGCGGGCGGCGAATTCAAGGTCTCGTCGGCCGAGTACATGCTGGCGCGGCTTTAGGGCTCCGCGCGCCGCAGCGCGATCCGGCGGCGGACAGAGATCGTCCTTGCCAAATTTTGCCAAGACGTCCATAATCTCGGCATGAGCACGATGAACGTTTCGCTGCCCGACGCGCTCAAATCCTATGTCGATGAGCAGGTCGCTGGCGGCGCCTATGGCACCCATAGCGAATATGTTCGCCAGCTTATCCGCAAGGACCAGGATCGCCAAGATTTGCGCCGACTTCTGCTTGCGGGCGCGTTGTCGCCGCCAACCGCGCCGGTGGACGCGGCCTATTTCGATAGCCTTCGCGCGGGGGTGCGTGGTCTCCCGAGGGGATGAGCGCAAAGCCGATCGTTCCGCGCGACGAGGCGCGCCGGGACGTGGAAGACGCCGCCGACTACTATGCGCGCGAGGCCGGCGAGCGAATCGCCCTGGGCTTTGTCGATGCTCTGGAGCGCGCCTATCGGGCCATCGCGAGCCATCCGGCCACCGGCTCCCCGCGCTACGCTCATGAGTTGAACCTACCGGGCCTGCGGAGCCAAGCCGTGAGACGATTTCCCTACCTCATCTTCTATGTCGAGCGAGGCAATCACATCGACATTTGGCGGGTGCTCCACGCCGCGCGGGACATCCCGGCGTGGTTGCGAGAGCCGGGGGACGGGTAAATGTCTCTGGCGATTGCGTTAAAAAGAATGCGAGAATCTCGTCCCCATTGGGCTGAACGCGTCAGAAGGGGTTCGATGCACGGCTGGCGACTTCGGTTGCGATATTTCTGGATCGATCGGCGAGGCGGCATCGTCGGGGCGTTACTGTGTGTGGCGGTGGCCACGATGCTTTTCACCGGAGCCTATTGGTTGATCGGCTGGCCATGGCTCAACTCCTCTTCGGCCCCGCCGGTACGACGAACCGACGCGACTATCGTGGGATTCATTGGGGGTGACTCGAAGTTTAGCACAGGCGTGTTCTTCTATATCCGTACCTCCCTGAATACCTATGGAGTGGTTTGGCTGCCCTATTTCTCTGGCTGCCGCAACGGCGACCATATTTTCTTGACCGAGTGGCAGTCTGGTGGTCGGCGACAATTTCGGGTGCGCGCACCCGGCTGTGTGCATGAGGACCTGCGAAGGGGAAACGCTGAAACGCGCTGATGGCCGAACTAGCCCTACCCCCCCAGCGACTCCGGTGAGGCCCGGAACAAATCCACCGCCCCTTGTGTCACCGCCTGCGTCAGGCCAGGGCTTTGGCTGAGGATCTGTTCGGCGTAGACGCGGGCTAGGCCAATGCGGGTGCGCCAGTAGTCTTCGGGGCCCTCGCCGGCGGCCAGGTGGGCGGCGGCGGCCAGGGCCTCTTTCCCGAGCATCCAGCCGCCGACCACGTCGCCCAAGAGCTTCAGATAGGGCGTGGCGCCGGCCAGGGCGTCGGGCTGGGCGTGGCCGCGGCGTTCTATCAGCCAGCCGGTGGCCGACTGCACGGCGGCCAGGCCCGCTTCCAGGCGCGCGCCAATGGTGTGCAGCCAAGCGTCGTCGGCGCTCTTGAGGGCGGCGGCGGTGGGGAAGATGTCGGCCACCAGTTCACGCACCGCCTGGCCCTTGCCGAGGGCCAGCTTGCGGCCCATCAGGTCGATGGCCTGGACGCCGTTCGTGCCCTCGTAGATCGGCAGGATGCGGGCGTCTCGGTAGTATTTCGCCGCCCCGGTCTCCTCGATGAAGCCCATGCCGCCATGCACCTGCAGGCCCATGGAGGCGACCTCGACGGCCATGTCGGTGGACCAGGCCTTGGCGATGGGGGTGAGCAGGTCCTCGCGGAACCGCGCCGCGTCGCGGTCGACCGGGTTGACCGACAGGCGGGCCAGATCGGCCGCCACGGCGGTGGAGAGACACAGGCCCCGCGCCGCCTCGATCCTGGCCTTCATCAGCATCAGGGTGCGGCGCACGTCCGGGTGGTCGAAGATGCGCGAGGGCAGGGTTCCTGTCCAGGCCGAGCGGCCCTGGCTGCGCTCCAGCGAGAAGCTCAGGGCCTGCTGATAGGCGGCCTCGGCGACGCCCACGCCCTGGACGCCGACCTGAAGCCGCGCCGCGTTCATCATCACGAACATCGCCGCCAGGCCCTGGTTGGGCGCGCCGACCAGCTCGGCCCTGGCGCCCTCGAACAGCATGACGCAGGTGGGCGAGG